>DMMW01000057.1:18960-23938 GCA_003452965.1 Elusimicrobiota bacterium | reverse complement strand
TTTTGGAGGATATATGGCAGAGCAAATGATTGAACTTTTACCTGTTATTGAACAAATAGAGAGAGAAAAAGGCATAAAAAAAGGCGATTTATTGAAAACAATAGAAACAGCATTAATATCTGCATTTAGGAAACATTCAGGAAATAAAAATTTGAATTTGGAAGTCCATTTGGATGAAAATACAGGAAAAATAAAAGCATATCACATCAGAAAAGTTGTTGAAAAAGTAATTGATCCTGATACAGAAATTTCACTTAAAGAAGCAGTGGAACTGAAACCTAAGATTCAATTAGATTCAGATCTTAAATTTGAGGTTTCTATTGAAGAATTCGGCAGGATAGCGGCACAAACAGCAAAACAGGTTATAATCCAGAAAATCAGAGAAGTTGAAAAGGAAAATCTCTTTACTGATTTTAATTCAAAAGTCGGCGATGTTATTAACGGCATGGTCTATAAATTTGTCGGAAAAAACATCATAATTGATATAGGCCGAGGCGAAGCAATTTTGCCAGTAAGGGAACAATGTCCCAGAGAAAAATTTAATATAGGCGATAGAATAAAGGTTTATGTTATGAGAGTTGAAAAAACGCCCAAGGGTCCACAGATGATAGTATCACGAATGCATGCGGAATTAATAAAACATCTTTTCCGCTTAGAAGTACCTGAAGTTTACGATAATACTGTTGAAATAAAAGATATCGTCAGAGAACCGAGTTCCAGAATAAAAGTAGCGGTTTTATCGCATAACCCGAAAGTTGATGCAATCGGTTCATGTGTCGGAGTAAAAGGCGTAAGGATAAAATCAATTATTCAGGAACTTATGGGTGCAAGAATAGATATGGTTAGTTATTCAAAGGACCCCGCCTATTATATTGCAAGTGCCTTAAGCCCCGCAAAAGTGCTTCAAATAGAAATTGACGAATCTAAAAAAATTGCTAATGTTTTAGTAGCGGACGATCAGCTTTCGCTGGCTATCGGTAAAGACGGGCAAAATGTTCGCCTTGCCGCTAAATTGACGGGTTGGCATATTGACATTAAGTCCGAATCAGAAAAGAAATCCGCAGATACGGCAAATATTGAACAAAAGATGGATGATTTTACCGGACTTGAAGGCGTCGGCGAAAAAACAGCACAAATACTTATTAAATCAGGATTTAAAACGATTGAATCGTTAGCAAATGCTTCGACAGAAAACTTGACGGCACTTCAAGGCGTCGGCGAAAAAACAGCACAAAGAATAATAGAATCTGCAAAAAATACTTTAGAAAAAAAAGCGACGGAGGTAAATAATGTCTCCAAGAAAACCGAAGAGTGAAGAAAAATCGAAAGATTCTTCAAAAACCAAAAAACCAAAAAAATTAAAATCGGAAGAACTGGCTGACGGGAAAAAATTAAGTGCAACTAAAGCCAAAAAAGGAAAAATATCTGTTCAAAAGTCGGAAGAAAATGCACTTGCGTCTAAAGAACTGAAAAAGCCGAAAGTTGTTAAGAAAAAATCGGTAGAAGAAGTAAAAGTAAAAAAAATAGCAGAGCCGGAAAAACTTAAAAAAACTAAAATTACAGAGAAACCTAAAGAAACTGTAAAGGTAGCAGAAGTAACAAAAGTAAGCAAAACAACAATAACTTATTTTCCAGAAAATATTAAATCACCGACAGTTCAAAGACCAATGGAACATCCCAAAAAACCTGAAGCGGTTTCAGTTCCAACTCCAGTTCTTGAAGAAAAACCTTCCATTACCCGTCCTAAGCTAAAAGTTGATGAAACAATTACTGTTTCAGAGCTTTCAACAAAAATGAATATAAAAACAGTTGAATTAATAAAAAAGCTGATGTCTTTAGGTATTCTTGCAACAATAAACCAGAGGATTGGCAAGGATGTTGTATCGCTTATCGCTTCAGAATTCGGTTATGAAGTTGAAATAGTCCCTTTATTTGGCGAAAAAGAGGTTGAAGAAGAAGAGAATGCATTAAAATTGAAACCTCGTGCACCCATTGTAACAATTATGGGACATGTGGATCACGGTAAAACATCATTAATGGATGCAATAAGAGAATCTAATGTTGCAGAAAAAGAAGCAGGGGGTATAACACAGCATATAGGTGCTTATAAAGTAAAAACAGCAAACGGCGAAATCGTATTTTTAGATACACCTGGGCATGAGGCATTCACGGCTATGCGTGCACGCGGTGCACAGGTAACGGATATAGTCATTTTAGTCGTAGCAGCAGACGATGGTGTTATGCCTCAGACCGTTGAAGCGATTGACCACGCCCGTGCCGCAAATGTTCCGATAATTGTAGCAATAAATAAAGTGGACTTGCCTAATGCAAATGTCCAAAAAGTCAAGCAGGAACTGTCGGGACATAATTTGCTTGCTGAGGATTGGGGTGGCAAAATTATAATGGTAGAAGTATCTGCAAAGAAAAATATAGGAATTGATAAGCTTCTTGAATTGATTTTACTTCAAGCCGAAATAATGGAATTAAAAGCGAATCCCGATAAAAAAGCGGTAGGTGCTATAGTTGAAGCAAAGGTGTCGCCTAAAGTAGGACCTGTGGCAACAGTTCTGGTTAAAAGCGGAACTTTAAAAGTCGGCGATTTTATCATTGCGGGCACTTCCTACGGTAAAGTTCGTGCAATGCATAATGATAAGGGAAAACGGTTAATTGAAGCAGGTCCTTCAACTCCGGTAGAAATGATGGGTTTTCAATGGGCTCCGCAATCCGGTGATAAATTCTTCGTTGTATCTGACGAAAAAGAAGCAAGGAATATAAGCGAAACAAGACAGCAATTAAGAAGAAATGAGCGTTTATCCCGAAGTCGTCATTTAACTCTTGAAGATTTTCATAAAAATATGGTTGAAGGTAAAGCCAAACAATTAAACCTTATATTAAAAGCGGATGTCAGGGGTTCAATTGAGGTTTTACGAGATTCTTTAGAAAAAATGGCGACAAAAGACGTAGCGGTTAAAATAATACACTTCGGTATCGGCGGAATAAACGATTCAGATGTAATTCTTGCTACCGCTTCCGACGCTGTAATAATCGGTTTTAATGTAAGAAGCGAAACTTCTGCTATGATACTTGCGCAAAAAGAAGGAATTGAAATAAAAACATACAGAATAATTTATGAAGTCATAAGTGATGTCAAGGCAGCGATGGAAGGCCTCCTGGAACCTGATAAAAAAGAGGTTTATGTCGGGCGTGCTCGTGTATTAAAAATATTTAAAGCCGCGAAAATCGGAACAATAGCCGGTTGCACGGTTATAGATGGCAAGATTACAAGAACAGGTGGCGCAAGATTATTACGTGATAACACAATTGTGCATGAAGGGAAACTTGCATCATTAAAAAGATTTAAAGATGATGCAAAAGAGGTAGAAAAAGGTTTTGAATGCGGGCTAATGCTGGAAGGTTTTTCAGATGTAAAGATTAGTGATGTTATAGAATCTTTTGCAATAGAGCTTGTAAAAAGAAAACTGTAGAAAACAGTAATGGGTAAAAGATTAATAGTTCATTGTTAAAAAATAGAGAATAATAAAACATAAATTTTTAATTGTAGTTTAGTAATTCCACCTTTTTTGAATCCCGCCTATTCTATAAATGATAAGTATTAAATTAGAATTACTGTATTTATTAAAATAAAAATATATATTTTTTGATAGCAGAATAGTCGGGATGAATCCTTATTACAATAAAAGAATCAAAAGTATTAACAACAGAGGTTAGCGTATAGAGGCGAGAGAATAGTAAAATCGAATTTCTAACCTCTCTACGCTTTACGCTATTCACTGATTTGGGGGTATTTAATGAATAAAATTGAAGTTGTAAAAAACGTATTCTGGGTTGGTGCTATTGATTGGAATATTAGAAATTTTCACGGTTATACTTATACGACTAAACGAGGCTCGTCATATAATGCTTATCTCATAATTGATAAAAAAATTGCCCTTGTTGATACTGTCTTAGGCAGTTTTTCTGGTGAACTAATTGAAAGAATAAAAGAGATTATTGACCCTTCAGAAATTGACTATGTAATTGCCAATCATGTTGAGACTGACCATTCAGGAGCAATTCCTGAGATAATGAAACTTGCTACAAAAGCAAAATTAGTCGGTACCGCAAAATGCAAAGAGGGGCTTTATAGATATTATTATGGGAACTGGGATTTTCAAGTTGTTAAAACCGGTGATGAAATCCTGCTTGGTGAAAAAACATTGAAGTTTATTGAAGCACCTATGATTCACTGGCCCGATAGTATGTTTACTTATATTCCCGAAGATAGGTTACTTTTGCCTAACGACGCGTTTGGTCAGCATCTTGCTTCAACCCAAAGATTTGACGACGAGGTTGATAATTGCATACTGATGGATGAAGCAACAAAATATTACGCAAATATTTTAATTCCATATAGTCAGATTATTCTTAAAAAAATAGATGAAATTTTAAAAAGCGGTATTGATATTAAAATAATAGCACCGTCGCATGGAATAATATGGCGAAAAGATCCGATGAAAATAGTTAATTCATATATACAATGGGCTAAGGGATTACCACAATACAAGGATGTTCTTGTTATATATGAAACTATGTGGGGGGCTACGGAAAAGATGGCAAATATGATTTTAGAAGGAATAAAATCAGTCGGTGTTGAGGGAAAATTATATAATGTAAGCATTACAGATAGAACAGAAATGATTAAAGATATTCTTAATTCAAAAGGAATAATCATAGGTTCTTCTACACATGATAATAATATACTTCCTAATATAGCCGGTTTTCTTGATTTCATAAAAGGTTTAAGAATAAAGAATCGAATCGGAGCTTCTTTTGGGTCTTTTGGTTGGAGTGGGGAAGCGACAAAAATTATTGAGAATATTTTGAAAGAAAGCGGTATTGAAACAGCTATACCGCCGATATCGGTCAAATATATGCCATCAGAAGATGATTTGAAAAATTGTTTTGAATTCGGCAAGCA
>DMMW01000057.1:16534-18727 GCA_003452965.1 Elusimicrobiota bacterium | reverse complement strand
CTATGCGCTATCTGCTGTCTTTATATTTATGGATATTTTTTTTGAAGTTCCGAAAGATTTAAAAATTACTTCACCGTCTTCCGATAAGTTATACGATGTTGTGATAATAGGTGCAGGTCCTGCGGGTATGACCGCGACTGTCTATTGTGCGAGAAAGAAATTGGATACGCTTTTAGTTACAAAAGATATAGGTGGTCAGGTAATATGGACAAGCGGGATTGAGAATTACATGGGTTATCAATATATTACGGGTAGTGAGCTTTCCGAAAAATTTTATTTACAAATCGGACAATTTCCTATAAGTTTATTAAAAGATATTGATATCTGTAAATTAGAGGTATTGGAAGATAAATTTGCGGTAAGTTGCGGTAAAAGTAAATATTATTCAAAATCAATTATCATTGCTTCGGGTAAACGGAACAGAGAACTTGGTGTATCCGGCGAAAAGGAGTTTTTGGGCAAGGGTGTTGCATATTGCTCGGTTTGCGATGCACCGCTTTTCAAAGATAAAACTGTTGCAGTTATAGGTGGAGGTAATTCTGCGATGACTGCCGCAATAGATTTGATTTCTTATGTATCAAAATTATATATAATTAACATAATGGACAACTTGCAAGGGGATGAAGTGCTTTTGGAAAAAATAAAAAGTTCTAATAAAGTTGAAATAATTTTGTCGTCTGAAGCATTAAAGATAAATGGCAAAGATAAAGTTGAAGGAATAACGGTAAAAAACAGGAAAACTTCGGAGATAAGAGAAATATATCTTAATGGTGTTTTTATTGAGGTAGGACTGATACCCAATACCGAATTTGTTGATAAGGTTCTGTCTGTTAACGACATAAATGAAATAGTAGTTGATTGCAATTGCCGAACATCGGTCAAAGGTATTTTTGCATGCGGTGACGTTACATCCATATTAGATAAACAGATAATAATTGCCTGTGGCGAGGGAGCTAAAGCGGCGCTTTCCGCGCATAGATACTTGTTAGGTGTAAAATGAATATAATTATTGGTGGATTAATTGGCGGAATTTTAGGTTTTCTTTATGGCAGGTTTATAGGTTGTAAAAGTGGAATGTGTCCGTTGACGAGCAATTATTACATATCTACAATAGTCGGTATATTTTTTGGTATTATGATTGCTTCAGGAATCCGCAAGTAATTTTTTGTAAAGGAGAAAAATGGCTTTATTAGACGATAAAGTAAAAGAATCTGCGAGGAATTTTCTTTCCATTCTTAAAAGAGACGTGAAGATAATTATTTTTACTAAATCCGAAAAAGACACCGTTGAACAGTCAAATAATAATTCACAAATAGATGCAAATATTAACAAACAAGTTCGGAATAATGCAGAAGAATCTAATCAAATGATAAAGTGTCCGACATGCAAGGATGCTAATATGTTAATGGAAGAGATAATACCTCTTTCAGATAAAATTTCTGCGGAAAAATATAACTTTGAAATTGATAAATATAAAACTGAGCAATTCAAGGTTGACAAAATACCCGCATTTGCAATAATTGGTGCATTGGATTCGTCTTCAACCCAGTGGAAAAACTATGGAATAAAATTCTATGGAATTCCAGCAGGTTATGAATTTACGTCATTCCTTGACGCAATTAAGTTAGTATCAAACGGTAATTCAGATCTCTCACAAAAAACAAAAGATGCACTGAAAAAAATTACAAAACCGATAAATATAAAAATATTTGTCACGCTTACATGTCCATATTGTCCCAATGCGGTTATGTTAGCAAACCGTTTTGCGATGGAGAATGATTTTATCACTTCCGAAATGATAGAATCGGCGGAGTTTCCGCATTTAGCAAATAAGTATAATGTTTACGGTGTTCCAAAAGTAATAATAAATGAAAATATCCAGTTTGAAGGAGCATTACCGGAAGATTTGTTTGTAGAAAAAATATTAAGTATTAGCGGTTAAGGGACAGCAGAACAGATAATTAAAATAAATAGGATCTGTCCCCTTAAAAATCGTCGTTCGGTGCAGTGGCTCCGAACTTCGTGTTAAGAACTCATAGGTATGACCCCGAATGTTTTGCCATCGGCAAAACAAGTCTTCGGGGTTGTAGCCCCCACGTAGTTTTCTTCGAAAACTAATCACGGGGTTATTTACTCGGTCGGTGCAGTTGCTCCGAATTCCGTGAATAAGGTCGTTCGGTGCAGTGGCTCCGA
>DMMW01000057.1:14540-16377 GCA_003452965.1 Elusimicrobiota bacterium | reverse complement strand
TGCAGTGGCTCCGAACTTCGTGTACAATATGAAAAAGTTAAAAATTGGTTTTACTTACAATGCAAAAGCGGATTATAAGCTTAAAACAGGCGAATCTAAAGAAAAAATAGCTGAATTTGATTCCGAAGAAACGCTTTCGGAAATCGAGTATTCATTAAAAACCAGTGGGCATGTAATTGAAAGAATCGGGAACGTCAATTCATTGCTAAAAAAATTGACGCAGGGTAAAAGGTGGGATATAGTCTTCAATATCGCGGAAGGAATTAAAGGCAGAAACCGTGAATCGCAGGTTCCGGTAATTCTTGAGCTTTTTAATATTCCTTACACCGGAAGTGATGCACTTACAATGGGTATTACGCTTGACAAAGCGGTTGCTAAGGTAATAGTTTCACATTACGGGATTTTAACTCCTGAATTTATGAAAATAGAAGATGTATCACAGCTTAGCGAGAAAAAATTTCATTTAAAATATCCGGTAATTATAAAACCTTCGGAAGAAGGTACATCTAAAGGGATTGATACGAAATCCATTGCCCATGATTTTGAACACGTAAAGAAAAGAACAAAATGGTTGGTTGAAAAATACAAACAACCGGCACTGATTGAAGAGTTTATTATAGGGTCTGAGTTTACAGTAGCTGTTATTGAAAACGATCCCCCGTTGGTTTTGCCGCCGGTTCAGATAACAATAAATAATAAAACATTTTTAGGAGAAAATTTCTATAAACATAGTTGTGTTTTTGATGATAGTATAAAATATGTTTGTCCAGCTGAGATTCCGGAATCACTTGACAAAAAACTAAGGGAAATATCACTCAATTCATATAAGGCGCTTGGCATTAAGGATTTAGGAAGGTTTGATTTTCGTGTTGATAAGAGAAACAATCCATATTTTTTGGAATGCAATCCACTCCCGAATTTAGGCTTGATTGACGTTTTTCCACTTGTTGCAAAAGCAACAGATATAACCTACGAAGAAATAATCTGCAAAATTTTGAACTCTGCGATAAAAAGATATAGACTTAAATAAGGGGAGAGATGTCCCCTTTAAAAAGTACTTGACATATCTTATATTTTTCTTTATATATATAAGTGGTAGTAAATCTTAAGGAAGGAGGAAAGTATATGAATAAAAAGTATTTATTTTTAGCTGTTTTACTTGCTTTTTCTGTGGCCATAGTTCCCTGTTTAACCGCGGCCGGTAATCATACAGGCGAACAAGCTATGTTGGATGTTGACATTCAGTTTCTAAATTCTTACGGAACAACCGTAACCAATGCACAAGGAACATTCTATAACTATTATGGTATGACATTCCGCGAGGACAAGGTCTATCCATCACAGTATTGGGGGACTTATGCGCTATATTTCTTTGACGGGCCAACCACTATAAATGTTAGAGTAACAAATAAAGGACCTCGTGCAAAAGCAAAGATAAGAATTAAGACTGAAGCGTATGTTTTAAGGACTGACGGTTCAAGCGGTGCCAGCTTGATGACGCCAAGAACTATTGATATTGAATTAGCAAAAGGCGAGACAAGAAATATTGATGCATCTTTTGTATTACCCTATAATCCGAGTTTAGAATCTGGGTTGGACCGTTTTCTTGTAAAGGTTTTACATATAAACGAAGGTGTAAGCGGCAGAGAACCAGGTTTAATCATGGTAAAAGAGGGCGTTTATTGTCCGCCGGAGTATATTAAGAAGTAGTAAGAAGTGATTCCATCAATTTGTTTTAAAAAAAGAGTCAATTTGAAAAAGAATTGACTCTTTTTTATCTTGCAGCCATTCTCACAAAAAGTCGGGACGAGCCCTCCACTTCCGCCACTTCCGCCAC
>DMMW01000057.1:307-14409 GCA_003452965.1 Elusimicrobiota bacterium | reverse complement strand
GAACCATCGGCGGACAAGGAACCTTCGTCGGACAAGCAAGATGAACAACTACACATCATTTTCATTATTTTCCCGTAGTTGCCGAGTTTACTCGGCGTTTCTTTTAACACCATGGAATCCTAAAGCAAAAGATACCACGGTTGAATTACAGTAATCGCATTTTAAAATCTCTGTAATCTCGTTTAAATGGTAATAGAAAGCAATATATGGTAAAAAAAGATACTGGTTACCTTCAAACAAAAATATTTTTGAAAAACAATAAAGTGCTTGACAAAATATGGTAATATATATATACTAATAATAGTAAAAGGTAAAAGGTGATAAAATATGGCAGAAGTAAAGGATGTAATGTCAATTAAGGAACTTTCGGAGTATCTTGGAATTGGAAAATCAAAGATATACAATTTAATCCGTCAAAATAAAATTCCTGCTTCAAAAATTGGTAGACAATATAGATTTTCAAAAGATGTCATTGACAACTGGCTTAAAGAGAAAATAATTACTATTCCTGAAGCGCCGCAAATGGGCCTTTTTGATAAAGAAAAGGAGCTGAAAAGTGAATGATGAAAATTTATCATCTGAAAATGGTTGGCATCATCAACTAAAAAGCAGAATAAATAATGTTGAAAAACTTTCCAAATTAATAAGTCTTTCAGACAGCGAACTAAAGGCACTGGGAAATAGTTCTAGATTGAAAATGTCTATAACTCCTCATTTTCTTTCGCTCATTGACAAAAACAATACAAATTGTCCGTTGAGAAAACAAGCGATACCTACTTCTCAGGAATTGAATATTTCTGAAGACGACCTTTCGGACCCCTGTGGTGAAGAAAGGGATATGGTTGTAAACGGGCTGGTTCATCGCTATCCGGATCGTGTGCTTTTATTGGTTACTAATTTATGCGCCATGTATTGCAGGCATTGTACAAGGAGACGACTTACCAATAAAAAGGAAACATCGTTATCTCAAGAGCATTTGGATAATGCATATAGTTATATCAAGAAAAACAAAAAAATTCGTGATGTTTTGATTTCCGGCGGTGATCCGTTGATATTGAGTGATGAAAAAATTGAATCTATTTTGAAAAGTTTGCGTGCAATAGAACATATTGAAATTATTCGTATAGGTACAAGGATTCCGGTTGTTCTTCCTCAAAGAATAACGCCACAATTAGTTTCAACTTTAAAAAAATATCATCCGTTATATATTTCAATACATTTTAATCATTCAAAAGAGATTTCAAAAGAGACAAAAATTGCCTGTGAAATGCTTGCGGATGCTGGTATTCCGCTGGGAAGCCAGACAGTATTACTAAAAGGGATAAACGATAATACGAAAGTTATGATGAATCTTATGCACGAACTGTTAAAAATAAGAGTAAGACCATATTATATTTATCAATGTGATTTAGCTCCAGGTACAGCGCATTTTAGAACAACGGTAGCTACCGGCATAAAGATAATTGAATCGCTTCGCGGTTATACAACCGGTTATGCAGTACCAGAATATGTAATTGATGCGCCCGGCGGTGGAGGTAAAGTCCCTATTTCACCGGAATATATTATCTCAAAAAGCAAAGGCAATATAATAATAAAGAATTGGAAAAACGAAATTTACGTATATCCTGAAAATAAACAAACCCGAGTCAGTCGGGAAGAAATCTTTATAGAAAAGGGGGTGAGATAGAATGGCACAAGAAGTTGCGAAAGTAGGTGTGAAGAGACAGGATGGGTATTTGTATTACATCGATAAGCAGGGTGATGTCTCCAGAGCCAAGATGGCGCGCGGCGGTAAGAAAGGCGGCAAACCCGAGAAAGTCACAAAAGTCGGTGTTAAGAAAGAAAAAGGCTATTTATACTTTCTTGACAAGAAAGGCAATGTATCAAGAGCAAAAATGGCGCGCAGATAATCAACCATTTTTGATATCAATTTAAAAACCCTCAAAGTTTCGTATTACGGAATATGAGGGTTTTTAATTGCCCGTTTTTCATATCCATTCTAAATAATCCTTATTAATATCGCGACAAATTCATACTTTTTCGCAGAAAACCTTGCATCTTGATGCAGGGGAGCTTCATCAGGAATCCAGTATAAAAAGACTATGGATTCCGTGTCAGGCACGGAATGACAAATCTAAAAAAGTCGTAATCCCTGGGTATAGACCTTCTATTTGACTTTATAATATTGATTTTATATAATTCAGGTATGCTTAAAATATGCAATTTAACAAAAAAATTTAAGAATAATATTGCTATTGAAAACTTAAATTTAGATATTAAACCCGGTGAAATATTCGGGCTTTTGGGTCCGAACGGAGCAGGAAAAACAACAACTATAAAATTGATTTCAGGACTTCTTAAACCCACTTCAGGTTTTGTTACAATTTGCGATTATGACATCCAAAAAAATCCTGTAGAAGCGAAAAGAAACATAGGTTTACTTCCCGATACACCTTTTATCTATCAAAAACTTACAGGCAGAGAATTTTTAGAATTCATTTGTGGTATTTATAATATAGGTTATGATGGCATAGACGAAAAACTTGACCTATTTGATCTTAAAAAAAATGCCGAAGAATTAATAGAGTCTTATTCACATGGTATGCAGCAAAAATTGGTGCTTGCAGGTATTTTAATCAGAAAGCCCAAGGTAGTTTTATTAGATGAACCGCTTGTAGGACTGGACCCTAAATCCGCTCGTCTTGTAAAAAATATTTATTATGAATTATCAAAGAATGGAACTGCAATTTTCCTTTCCACGCATATATTAGAAATAGCAGAAAAGTTATGTTCCCGTTTAGCGATAATAAACAAAGGAAAAATTATTGCTTTAGGTACGCTTGATGAACTGAAAAAACAGGCGTTTTCCGAGTCGGATTTAGAAGATATATTTTTCAAACTTACAGAAAATTCGCTCACAAACAAATTTTCCTGAAACGCTCCTTAGAAGTCGCTCGATAATTTGCTCTTGTTTGGTTAATAGATAGGAAGCATAAAAGTGCAATATATGCTAAAAAGACTCTTTCAATTGGAAATCAAAAGTTTTTTCAATAAAATCAAATTTATATCTTGGGCGGATTCATTCAAATTTTCATTCTTATTGATTGTAGGTTTTGTTTTTTTATTAATATTGCATCAGGCATTTTTTAGAGTTCTTATTTATTTAAGCGGAATAGAATTTATAGGCAGCATACTTATTTTGAAACTTATGTCTATGATAATGCTTACGTTTTTTGTAATGCTGGTATTTTCAAATACAATAATTTCGTTTTCAACAATATTTTTCTCGAAGGATTTGAATTTTTTAATGTCAATGCCGTTGAATTTTCGTCAGATATTTTTCTATAAATACATAAAAACAACTTTATTTTCGTCATGGATGGTACTTATTGTCTATTTGCCTTTTCTATTTGCATATGGAAGGATAAAATTTGTGGGGATTGGTTTTTATATAGTGATTTTATTGTTATTGATTCCCTTTTTTCTTATCGCTTCTTCAATCGGTACGACGGTTTCCACTATATTCATGAGATATTTCCCATCACAGAAAACACGGGATATATTTATAATTTTAGGAATTGCATCAATCGGTATCGCGTATATTTTTGCAAGGTTCATCCAGCCAGAAGATTTTCTTAAAGCAGACAAATTAACCGAAGTGGTCCAATACATCTCAATTGTAGAAATGCCAACTGCAAAATATTTGCCTTCATGGTGGGTTACTTCTTTATCATTTTTGTATATCTCAAAACAATGGGGTGATTTTTTCTTTTATATCGCAATGTTAATCGGTACGGCATTTGTTTTTATTGCGATATCGCTTTTTATTTCTGAAAAATCCTATTATGAAGGATGGGTGTATTCACGGGAGGCAACCGGTTATAAGTTTCTACCGAAAATAAATATTAAAACAAAAGGTATAATAACCGTTTTTGTAAAAGATATAAAAATATTTTTTCGTGATACCAGTCAATGGTCTCAAATGCTTTTACTTTTTGCGCTTATTATCGTATATCTTTTCAATATATATAAACTTCCGTTAGATACATTCTTTTTAAAATCTCTTATATCGTTTTTGAACATCGGGCTTGCGGGATTCGTGCTTGCTGCAGTATCCTTAAGGTTTATTTACCCATTGGTTTCTTTTGAGGGCGAGAGTTTCTGGATTATCAGGTCTGCACCCATAGATATAGGCAAGTTGATAGTAGAAAAATTTTTTATGGCTCTTATTCCGCTATTAATTTTCGGTATTATACTAATTGGTATATCTAACTATTTGCTGGAAGTAAGCGGTTTTTTAAATTATCTTTCATTTTTTTTAATAATTATTATTTCTATCTCGCTTACCGGAATGGCGGTTGGTTTCGGTGCACTTTTTCCTAAATTTAAAGTAGAAAACATTTCCGAAGTAGAAAGCTCTGCCGGTGGAATGATATATATGATATTTTCGCTTTTTTATGTATTTTTAATAATAGCCTTAGAAGCTATTCCCGTGCGGTTATGGTTTTTATCACAAATTTCAAGAAGAAGCCATTTTGACTGGAAAATTGTCGGTATAATTAATTCAATAATTATGATATTAAGCATATTAATTGTTTTAGTTCCTGCTTATTTAGGCAAAAGAAATCTGGAGTCATTAGATGTATAAGATATTGTTTTTATCAATAATTCTGCTTTTTAATAGCTGTGGCAAAAAACCTGGAATTATAAGTTCAAAAGAGTACGGGAAATTTTATACTGAAGGTATAAAAGAAAAAAAATGGGTTGCAATAACATTTGACGACGGGCCCAAACCCGAAGTATTGGATAAAATATTGAATGCGTTGAAAAAAGAAAATATCAAAGCGACGTTTTTCGTTGTTGGAATGAATATGAAACTTTATCCAAAATATGCAAAAAAATATTTAGTAAACGGACACGAAATAGGCAATCATACATATTCTCATAGGAATTATTATTTGCTTGAGAAAAATAAAAATGATTATGAAATAGAAAATATTCTTTTACAGGAATTGGAGGATGGTGCAACGGTTATAAATGAAATAACAGGTATTAGACCAGTTTTTATGAGAATGCCAAATGGTTATATCTCTCCGATTGTAAAAAAAGTTGCAAAAGAGAGAAAGCATATTATTATCAACTGGACATTCGGTTGTGACTGGCACGATAATAAAACAAAAGATGAATTGATAAAAAAATATTTAAAAACTATAGAACCAGGTATGATATTGATATTTCACGAAAAGAAAATTACTGCGGATGTGCTACCAGTAATAATTAAAGGTATTAAAGCCAAGGGATTCGAAATTGTTCCTCTCAGGCAGATATTGGGATTTCAGAAGGCAGAGTATAGAGGTTAGGCGATTGCTATGAACTAATCCCCCGCCACTAATACTTTGGCGGATGGCGAAATTGGCGGGCAAGCTATACGCTATACGCTAATCTCTGGTTTTATATGCCGGAGGAGGGAATTGAACCCACACGACTCCTTAGAGCCGGCAGATTTTGAGTCTGCTGCGTCTGCCAGTTTCGCCACTCCGGCAATAAGGCAAGTATAAATAAAAGGTAAAAAGTTAAAGTAAACAAAAAACTGATAGTAAAGATTTTAATCTGTGTAATCAAAACCGTTGATGATTTTCTCAATGGTTTAATTATATCAAAAGAAAGAAAATTGTCAATATAGATAAAAATAGTTTTTAATCTGTGTAATCATTATTTATATGAGATTAGGTGTGCATTGTTCGGTAGGTAATGGACTTAAAAATACAATCAAAGAAGCGGTTTCTTTGGGTTGCGAGACTATTCAGATTTTTTCGCGTTCACCACGTGCATGGGGACGAAAAGAATTTGATTTAGAAGAAGTTAAAGAATTCAAAAAATCATTAAAAGAGAATAATATTTTTCCGCTGGTTGTACATATGCTGTATCTTCCCAATCTTGCATCAGCGGATAAAAAGCTTTATAAAAAATCGGTTGATGTTCTAATTGACGAGTTGAAAAGATGCAAAATTCTGGGTGCAAAGTATTTAGTGGTTCATCCCGGAAGATATTCTACCGGTGATTTTGAGACAGGGATTAGAAATATTATTAAAGCTGTTAATTTTGCATTTTCAAGAGTAAAAAATGAAATTATCATTCTGCTTGAAAATCTTGCAGGGGGTAAAACGGATATCGGATGGCGGTTCGAAGAATTGCACCGGATTATTGAAAATGTCAAAGACAAGAAAAGAATTGGCGTGTGTATTGATACTGCACATTTGTTCGCGGCAGGTTATGATATTTCAAAAAAAGGATTTGATAATACATTAAAGGAATTTGACAGAGTTATCGGTTTAGAATATTTAAAGTTTTTACATTTAAATGATTCTATAAGCGAAAGAGGTTTGAAAGTTGACAGGCATACGCATATCGGAAAGGGTAATATCGGGATTGAGGGATTTAGGGCGGTTTTAAATCATCCTAAAATAAAAAATCTTCCAGGTATTCTTGAAACACCAAGGATAAGATTTAATTTGATTAAAGACAGAAAAAATCTTATAATTTTAAGGAGGTTAACGAGATGAACTCTTTAGTTGTAGCGATAATCGGGATTGTTGCTTTAATTATCGGGTATAGGTTTTATGGCGCGATTATTGAAAAGTTGTTTGATATAGATAAATCAAAAGAAACACCGGCAACTGCTAATTATGATGGTGTGGATTATGTCCCTGCTAAGCATTGGACGATATTATTCGGACATCATTTTTCTTCCATAGCAGGTGCGGGTCCTATAATAGGACCGGTTCTTGCCTGTGTTTATTGGGGTTGGTTGCCTTCTCTTTTGTGGATTGTTTTAGGAACTATTTTTATCGGAGGAGTCCATGATTTTTCTTCGCTAATAGTTTCAATAAAAAACGGAGGTAAGTCAATAGGAGATATTACGCAGTCGGTTATGGGCAGGAAGACAAAGATAATTTTTTCACTTTTTCTTTTTTTAGCTTTGATTTTGGTAATTGCTGTTTTTGCTGCAACAACTGCACAGACACTAATCGGTGAACCTAAAGTTGTTATACCAACATTCGGACTTATTTTGGTTGCTGTTTTAATCGGATTTTTAATTTATGTCTTAAAATTTAATTATGTTTTATCTACTATATTTGGACTTATTTTATTAGCAGGTCTTTTGTTTTTAGGTAATAGCTTTCCTATTGTTGTTGGAGGTGGCACAAGGCTCTGGATGGCTATACTTCTAATTTATTGCTTTATTGCGTCTATTATTCCTGTTAATATTCTTTTACAACCGAGGGATTATCTCTCAGCATATCTGCTTGTTTTTGGATTGATTTTCGGTTATTTAGGTTTGATAATAAGCCATCCGAAAATAAATGTTCCTGTTTTTACCAGTTGGAACAGTAATATAGGGAATCTTTGGCCTATGATGTTTGTTTTTATTGCATGCGGTGCCGTTTCAGGTTTTCATACTTTAGTTTCTTCCGGTACAAGTTCAAAACAGATTACAAGCGAGGGAGATGCGAAAAAGATAGGATATGGGGCAATGGTTATTGAAGGTATTCTGGCAATTTTGGCATTGTTATCTGTAAGTGCCGGTTTATTTTGGACGGGTGCGAATTGCGCACCGAATTTGATTTATCCAGAGTTAATTAAATCGGGTGATTCTATAGGTACTTTTGCCACAGGTTATGGTGAAATTACAAGATGTCTTTTCGGTTCTGCAGCTGGAAAATTTATTGCCATTCTTATTCTTAATGCCTTTGTCATGACTACTCTTGATACGGCTTCAAGAATTACCAGGTATATTGCAGTAGAGCTTTTTGGAGAAGGTTTGAATATCAAGTTATTTAGAAATAAATATTTTTCGACATCAGTTGTTATTATTTTAGCTGGATTGCTTGCATTTGGCGATTGGAAAAAGATATGGCCAATATTCGGAGCTTCAAATCAGCTGATTGCTGCGATAGTTTTAGTCGTTATTTCTTTGGTTCTTTTATCAAAAAAGAAACCGACAGGTTATACATTCTATCCTGCAATTTTTATGCTGGTTACAACGATTGCTGCAATTGTTTACCAGATGATGCAGTTTCTTTCAAAAAGAAATTATCTTCTTGTTACTATAGGAGTTGTTTTAATAATTCTTGCTGTTATAATTGTTGTTGAAGCATTAACTATTTATAAAAAAAATAAAAATGTTAAATAAATTTAGAATAATAATATTTTTTTTACTATTTTCGGTATTCCTTAATGCCCAAGAATTCCAGAAATATTCAGATGTTAAGGTCCCAATAAAAGAAGCACAGTTTTGGGAAAAATTGCCGAATGATTTTGTTAAATGCGGATTGTGTCCATGGCGGTGTACGATTGCGTTGAACCAAAGAGGCTTGTGCAGGACAAGAGAGAACAGAGGGGGAAAACTTTATACGTTAACATATGCTCGCCCTTGTACGATAAACGTCGATCCTATTGAAAAAAAACCTTTTTTCCATGTTGTGCCGGGGGCGGATGTATTCTCTCTTGCGACTGCCGGATGTAATGTCGGATGTAAATTCTGTCAGAACTGGCAGATTTCTAAAATTACTCCGGAAGAAAGTAACGGATTATATATTACACCGCAAGATATAGTAAGAACTGTAAAGAGAGCGAAATCAAAAATTATAGCATATACTTATGCAGAGCCGACAATATTTTATGAGTATATGATCGATATATCTTCTATCGCTAAAAAGGAAGGAATAAAAAATGTTGTTGTATCCTGCGGTTATATAAATCAAGAACCGCTAAAAAAACTCTTGAAATTTGTTGATGCTTATAAAATTGACTTGAAAGGATTTAACGAAAAGTATTACGAAGAAATTGTGGGTGCAAGATTAGAGCCGGTTTTGGAGACAATAAAAACAATAAAAAAGGCCGGTGTCCATCTTGAAATTGTCAATTTGGTTATACCTTCATTAAACGATAGTCCGGAAGAAATTAGAAAAATGTGCAAGTGGCTTGTAAAAAACATCGGGACTGAGGTGCCGCTGCATTTTACAAGATTTCATCCTGATTATAAGATGATGAACTATCCGTCCACACCGGTTTCCATAGTTGAAAATTTAAGAAAGATAGCGATGAGCGAAGGATTAAAATATGTATATATCGGTAATGTCCCGCCGGGTAATGAAGGTGAAAACACATATTGTCCGAAATGCAAAAAGCTTCTGATAAAACGGCTTGGATTCAGTGTGGCAGAGAATAATATTAATAAGGGAAAATGCAGGTTTTGCAGTGAAAAAATATACGGAATATGGGAATAAATTTTAGTGTTGTAACCGAATTATTTATAACAGGGATAGTTTTAGGAGTCGGTCCCTGTTTTTTATTTTGTGCTCCGTTAATTTCATCCTATATTTTTGCAAACGGCGCTGACCAGAAGGAAGGGCTCAAAATTACTATTTCTTTTTCTTTAGGAAGAATACTTGCTTATAGTTTATTAGGTTTCGCATCGGTTGCATTAATTAATACTTTTGATATCCAAAAAGATGTTTTTAAACGTGCAGCCGGTATATTATTATTATTAATTTTGCCGATTTATAATATTGGTAAAGATAAAATAAAAGTCTGTAATTTTTTATGTAAATTTTCAGAGAAAAGACTTAACTTCAACTCTTTCTTTATCGGCTTACTAATCGGGCTTTCGCCTTGTGCTCCGCTTTTAGCTATTCTTTCATATATTGTTGTAAAATCAGAAAGTATTTATTTTGGTTTATTTTATGGTTTTATGTTCGGGGTCGGTACTTTTATATCACCGCTTATATTTTGCGGATTACTGCTCGGGTTTATTTCTAATTATTGTTCAAAGTCAAAAGAGATGTTTTTAATATTTAAAATAATAGGCAATGTATTGCTAATTATTTTTGCACTTAAACTGATATTATGACTAATTTATTTTTGCTGGGTTTTATATCTTTAGGCTATCAAATAGTAATTTTAAGAGAGTTTTTAGTTGTTTTTTCCGATAATGAAATTACTATTGGTATTTTTCTTGCCAGTTGGATGATGATGTCGGGTTTGGGTTCTTATTTGGCAGGTTTCTTTATCAATCGTTTAGGGAGTGCAAAAAAAATATTTTCTTATTTGCTCTTATTGATTGCTTTTCTTATGCCGATTGGAATAATTCTGATTAGAATTATAAAACCATTTTTACAAAGAATACCTACCGAAATATTGGGAATAGGTCCGACAATGCTAATTTCATTATTAATAGCAATGCTATTTAGCATTTTTTTCGGTATATGGTTTGTAATTGCGGTTAAGATGGCTTTTATAACGAACAACAACCATGTGGGTAGATATTATGCCTTTGAAGTATTTGGTACCGTTTTCGGAGGATTATTGGTAAGTATTATTTTTATCAGATTTTTTAATACCATACAGATTAGTCTATTTTTTTCTTTTTTAATATTTTTGTTACTTTTTCTAAATTTTTCAAAAAAATATATTTTTTTATTAATATTAGTCGTTGCGTGCATATGGAATTCCAATACTATAGAAAAACTCTCTATTATATATCAATGGAAACCTTTTGATATTGCAGAATCCAAAGATTCAGTTTATGGTAGGATTACGGTAATAAGAAGCGGTGCCGAACACGATTTTTACGAAAATTCCAATAAAATAACAGCAACGGAACTATTATCAAATAACGAAGAAATAATTCATTTTCCATTATTACTTATAAAGAAACCCAAAGATGTATTAATAATTGGCGGTGCATACAATAATATTGCAGAAGTTTTAAAATATAAAGTAAATAGCGTAGTCTATCTTCAGCCCAACTCCGTTTTTTTACAATTATTGGAAAAATATTCAAACGACGAAACAAAGAAATTGCTTAGAGATCCACGATTAGAAGTACTAAAAATTGACAGCAGGTTTTTTCTTAAAAGAACAAAAAGGAAATTTGATTGTATTATTGCTGATGTCCCAGCACCCTTGACAGGATTTGCCAATAGACATTTTACTATAGAATTTTTTAAGGAAATAAAAGAGACATTAAGTGAAAACGGAATTTTTATATTTCCCTTATTATCTTCCGAGAACTATATGAATGATGAATTAAAACTTCTAAGTGCCTCAATATACAATACATTAAATCCTGTTTTTACGAATGTTTCTATAGTAATCGGTTCAAAGAACTATTTTATGTGTTCAGAAAAAAAGCTGAATATTAATTACAAATATTTATTAAGAGAAATAAGAATACGACAAATAAATATAAAATATTTTACACGATATTATTTAAGATATATTTTAAGAGCCGATAGAACTAAAAAGGTTAATGAATGGATAACTGAAAAAATCAGTGAGGTTCCGATAAATTACGATTTTTATCCTATATGTTACTATTACGGATTAAATTACTGGACATCGATATTCGGAACAGAATCATTCCGGAAAATATTTAAAATATTTGAAAAAAACAGATTATTAACAATAATTTCATTTTCTGCAATAGTATCTATTATTCTTATAAAATTTAAAAAATTTTACTGGCAAACGGTTTTGTTAGTCATAAGTTTTATATCAATTCTTGCGGAATTTTTAATTATTTTTGCTTTTCAATCAGTATATGGATATGTTTATAGTAAGATAGGGATTCTATTAGCATTGTGTCTTTTCGGGATAGGCATGGGCAGTTATTTATCGGATAAATATATTGCAAAAAGCGCAAATATTTTTAGAATGACAAAAATAATAATATTTCTAAATTTGATTTATATAATTTTATTACCTTTTCTTTTTAGGTTTATATTAAAAAATCCGTTTTATACTGTTTCAATATTCTATTTATTGATATTTATTGCCGGAGTATATGTTGGAGTCTTATTCCCGCTGGTTGTTAAAGGATACGGAATCGTTAATGAACAACAGATTGGAAAATTTTATGCAATTGATTTATTCGGTGCGATGTTAGGCACAATTTTGGTAAGTTTAATATTTATACCGATTTTTGGTATCATAAATAGCTGTTATTTGGCCGCAGGAATTTTATTTTTATTATTAGTACGAAGTTGCTTATAAAATAAATTTAGGTAAAAAGGTTAAAAGTTCATAGTTCGGAGTTGATAGTAAACAGTGAGACGATAAACCAAAACAATGAACCATGAACTCTTTACAATGAACTATACTTATAGTATTGAATTTATTTCTGAAACAAGTTTTGGTTTACCGGAAAAGCCCACTATTTTTTTAGCAATATTACCTTCCTTAAAAATTAGAATAGTGGGAATTGCAGAAATGCCATACTCAGCAGGTCTATTTTGATTTTCATCAACGTTCAATTTACCTACTTTAATTTTTCCTTCAAATTCCTTTGCAATTTCTTCAATTACCGGCGCAATCATTTTACAAGGTCCGCACCAAGTTGCCCAAAAATCAACCAAAACCGGAACCTGTGATTTTAAAACTTCCTCTTCAAAATTTGCATCAGTTAAAATAATTTCACTCATAAGACCTCCATGTCGCTATTCTGTGGCAGGCATTGAATCAATAATCAATGGAATAGTTTGCCCAATAAGAAAATAAATATTATCCCAAATATTAAAATTGCACTATTAATTTTTCTTTTTGACCTGTGTATTTCCGGAATTAAATCTGCAGATGCAAGATAGATAAACGATCCTGCTGTTATTGCGAGAGCATTTCCTAAAATATGAGGTTGCAGATTTTTAACAAAAAATAATGAAGTTATTGCCCCAAAAGGTGTTGCCAGTGCGACAATTAATGAGTATATCCAAATTCTTTTCCTTTGCAGGTTGGCATGTAATAATATACTGGTTGTTATTAATCCTTCCGGCAATTCATGAAGAATAACGGCTATTGCAGTAAATATTCCTATTGTTGACGAAACCTCAAAACCGATACCAATCGCTATCCCGTCTAAAAGCGAGTGAACCGCTAAACCTATAAAAGACATAGTACTTAGATTGTGTACTGCACAATGCTCGTCACTGCAGGGATGGATAGTAATCAAATAATTTTGTATTAAGTAAAAGATAAGAAATCCTAATAAAACAAAAAATGGAACCTTTTCGGATATTTCTAAAGATTCCGGTATAAGGTGCAAAAAAGAAGTCGCAAGCATTATACCTGCTGCAAAGCTTATTAAATAAACAGAATTATTTTTGGCGATTTTCTCATTAGCAAATATAAATATAGTTCCTATTATAGTTGCTATTCCTGCAATTATTGATGAAATTATTATTGAAAATTGAATATCTGTCATAAATTAATGGGTTAATAGAGTTATAGGGTTATGGGGTTTTTAGAGTTTATTAGGTTTATTAAGTTTCTATAGTATGAACTCTATATCTCAAGTAACGCGATAACTCCCTTATTGTTGTTCAAATTTTACAAGATAATCCTTTATTTTTATTTTTTGTTGCAATATATTTACAAATTGATTGAATAACCGTACTCTTTTTTCACCCTGCAATGTTTCAATAAACTTATCTTTTTCTTTCAGCCAATTTTTTAAATTCCCGTTTCTTCTTAAATATTCGTATTCTGCTTCTTTGTCGGTAACTTTTGATTCAAGATAAATAAGATATCTAAGTTTATCAACGGTCAATGCTCTTTTTCTTGATTTTTCAAAATCTTCAGGACTCATTTTTAAACCGTATCTTAATGCCTGAAAATAAGTCATATGATCAAAATGTCCGTTTTTTTGAAATTGAGGAATCTGTTGCAAATACGCCCTTACTTCGTTATCAGTAGTATCTAAACCGTATTCCAAAGCCATTAAATGAAAAGCTTCTTCCGATACCATATCCTGTAAAACGCCTGTTTTTATCTGGCGGATTTCTTCATCCGTAAGCTGGGAATTCTCCCTTTGTGCTCGCTGATTTTCAACTATTCTATCGACTTGTTTTGAAAATTCTGTATATGAAATCTTTTTTGAATTTACAGTTGCTACCGTATCTATTCCTTTTGTTAAAATTCCACCTGCACCAAAATATGCGAAAGTTGCTAATAAGAAACCAAGAAGAGTTATCCAAAATATGGTTTTCATATGTTTTCTAAAAAAATCCATTATATTCCTCCAAAAGATAGTATACAGAATACAG
>DMMW01000057.1:0-140 GCA_003452965.1 Elusimicrobiota bacterium | reverse complement strand
ATACAGAATACAGTATACAGATAAAGGTCAAAATCAAAAATTCCTTAAAACTGAATTCTGAATCCCGTATCATGAGTACTGATTTTCATATTTCTATTTTAACTTTTTACTTTAAAAAGTCAAGAATATTTTATATAATC
>DMMW01000012.1:19976-22066 GCA_003452965.1 Elusimicrobiota bacterium | reverse complement strand
ATTTCTGCCGAAGATGTTGCCTGAGCAAGAAGTTCCTGTGCTTTCTTATTTAAATCCTCAGTCATCGTTTCATACTTAACTTTAAGACTTTCGGTTTCTTGCTTAAGTTTTTCTGAATCAGCTATATTTCTAGCTATGTCGTTTTTTCTTTTGAATAAGATTTCCATAAGCGGTTTCCATGATATTTTCCATAAAACAAAAACACCTATCAAAAAGGTAACGATTTGTACTATTATGATTTTTAAATCTATTTCTAACATAAAATTGAAACAGCACACAGGATACAGAATACAGGATACAGGATACAGATTGTGTCAACAAACTTCTAACCTAATTCTATCGTTCTATCGCACTATCCCGCTATCGCACTATCCCACTATCCTTCTATTGAATAAAATATTTTGTAAACGGATTTGCAAATAGAAGAATTATGCTGATAAAAAGTACATATAATACCAATGATTCAATAAAAGCAAGTCCGATAATCATTGACAACTGTAATTGTGCACCTGCTTCTGGTTGACGAGCAATACCTTCCAATGCTTTTCTAATGGAAAACATCTGAGAAAGTGCACCAACCACAGCCACAACAACCAGTCCGATACTTGCGACAATAATAGATTTAGTAAAAAATTCAGCCGCACCCGGTGCTAAAACAACTGAAGAATCGCTTACAGGATTAGCAGCACTGAAAAGCAATGATGAAACTGATACAACAAAGATTGCACTAAAGAGTCCATAAATCCAATAACATCTTTTCATATTCCCCCCTATGATACTGATTACGATGATTTTAAACAGATGATTACTGGGATTTAAAGTCATTAATCACTGTAATCGGTTTTAGAAATCTGTGTAATCGTATTTAAATTAATGTTCCGATTTTACAGCACCTGCTATATAAGTTATGCTCAATATTAAAAATATTAATGCTTGGACTAAACCGATAAGAAGTGCTAAAAGTATAATTACTGGTCTTAAAAATAAAGGCATAATAAGTATAGTCTTGGATACACCCGGCAGTATCAGAAATGTTAAAATAAGGCTACACATTACACCCAGCAAAGTTTCTTTTGCAAAGATATTACAAAATAAACGTAATGATAATGAAAAAGGTCTTACAAACTGACTTATTATTTCTATAAAAAATATTAATATATTTACAGGAAACATCCAAAGTGGAAGAGTAGGAATGATAAATTTTTTTAAATAATTCATTTTATGTTTATAAATACCTTGAAGGTTATAATATATAAAAACGGTGATTGATAAAGCAATAGGAATATTCAAATTAGATGTCGGAGAAAGCATGCCCGGTATTACTCCCATTATGTTTGAGATAAAAATAAAAAAGAATATCCCAAGAAAAAGCGGATAGTATTTTTTTGCATCTTTACCGATAATCGTATCTGCCAGATTGAAAATTTGTTCAAATATTATTTCGAGCAGGTTCTGTATATTTTTGGGTATAACTGACATTTTATGTGTAGCAATTAAGGAAAAAGCAGAAATTAATATCCACGAAATAAATGACATTAATGTGATAGCATGAACATAAGGAATATGGAATTCTATTGCTTCTTTAACAATTTGCATCTTATTGCCTCAAATGTGATAATTAAAATCGGTAAAGCAAATCCAGATAAGATTGCAATCACGTTAGCCTGTAATTTGAGTAAAATATAAAATAAGGTTAAAATTACAGCAAATTTCAAAATAGTTCTAAAAAAATATGTTTGAAGTTTAAGATTTTTTGTGGCGATAAAAATTAATAATACATTTAATAATCCCAAAAAAGTTCCGCCAATAATTCCTATTGTCACATTTTTATCATTAAAAAAAATTGATATAATAACCGCAATTAATATTGCTGAAGAAGGTACTATTATTTTCGAAATTTTCTTATCTCCTTAACCACAGAATACAATCCGCTAACCATACCTATAACGGTAAAAATGATGGTAAATATGGTATTCGTTTTAAATAATTTATCAAGAAATATTCCTATCCCAAGTCCGACTACAATAGAAAGGAGTAGGATTAAACCAAAAGAAGCAGCTGACAAAAAATTATAAAAAACATCTTTCATT
>DMMW01000012.1:17618-19850 GCA_003452965.1 Elusimicrobiota bacterium | reverse complement strand
GAGACGGCACAAATTTCCACGTTGTACATTGCTACCGGATATAATTTTTGCTGTAGACCCGTTATCACCGAAGTAATCAATAACTTCTATTTCACCGGCTTTTTCTTCGGTTCTTCCTATGACCATTCCTGTGTCTGGACTTTTAATTTCTTTACCTAAACGATAAATCACCAATCTGGTTCCTAATTTTAGGTTTGATTCTCTTCCTGCGTCCAGATAAATAGTATTTCCGTCAACTTCCGCAACCCTGCATGACCAAGGTCTTTTATTAACCTGGTCAACAATGTTATCTACAAATTTTGCAATAGCTGCACGTAATGCTTCACCCTCAAGAGTCTCATCATAACCGCCTTTTGTTCCCATCCCTAAAAATGAACCTTTTGATGATTTAGCAACACCTTTACCGGAATCGATATACAATACTCTGCCGGTTTCAACTTCTATAACTCTTATATCTACGGTGCATTCTGCAACTTGTTGTTTTGACTGGGTTATAAGATAATCCGAGCCACCCGTTTTTACTCCAAATTGCGATATCGAACCTATCACTATTGCATCAAGTCCCAAAATTCTTCCTATTTTTGAAGCGGTATTTGCATCAACTAATCCGGTTGTCTGAAGTTTTTGTTCTTCCATAATTTTATCAAGTTTTGTTCTTTCAACCAATATAAATTTCCCTGATTTTCCAAGTTCGGTCATAAGAACGTCTGAAGCAGCTGTACCTAATCTTCTTTGTCCGTAAGCCGTTTTGTTTTCGAATTCAATTACAGCAATTTTCTTTTTTGGCGGTACAAAAACATCTTCAGACGGTTTGTCTATAGTGACCGCTTGTTTTTTCTTTACAGTTGTTGAAGGAGCGCAACCATTTAAAAAAAGTGATGATGCAACTGTTAAACAAAGACCATACAAAACCAAACTACTATGTCTCATACAATACCTCCCATTTAAAATGATTGCGGTGATACTAATGTTACGAAGGTTTATATCTTTACTCACCGTAATCAATGTGTTAAAATTATTTTCTTGGCAGCGTCATTACGGATGTATTGACTACACCGTTCGCTTCTTGTCTTAATGGAGAACGCAATGCCTTGTCAATCGTTTTTTCAATAAGTTGGGATGCAAATGCTTTTCCAATGTTTTCAGTTTCAATTTTTTTATGAGATACTTTTCTTTCATCTTCCCAGAGGAGTTCTTCTCTTTTGGCATTAAATAATTTGAAATTTGCTTCTACTGTTCTTGAATAATAAAAACCCAGAGTTGTATATTTGAATTCAATAACATCTCCATAAAATAGGGCATCAACATTCAATGTTTCACCTATTTCTTTTTGAGTAGCTGTCGGTAATTGCCCTGCATCGGTAATTCCCATTTTATGTAATTTATTGTCAATCTCTTCAAAAGAAATGGTATTATATCCATTGGCGATTAATCTTTTATTGAAAAGGTAACGCATTAAGACAGGTGCATCAAAATCTATAGATTGGTTTGTAAAAGGTAAGACCGCAACCCTTTCCGGTGGCACATAATTCTCAATCAGGTATTTTGCCTTTGGTGCACAACCAATAAAAATAGGTAGAAAGGTAAATAGGTAGAAAGGTAGAAAAGTTAAAGTAAAAACAGAAACTAAAAAAGAAGGTTTTAATCTGTGTAATCGTCTTTTATAATCTGTGTAATAGTTTTTTTGCATTTCTATCCCCCCCTTGCTATCGCAATAATTCCGGTTCTAACGACTTCTTTTACTCCGAACGGTTTAAGCATATTCAATAACGCCTGAATCTTATTTTCATCACCCGTCATCTCTACTATAACAGTGCTAACAGAAACATCAATAATTTTTGCCCTGAATATATCTACAATCTGCAAAATCTCGTTCCTTGAATTTTTGTCGGCTTTGACTTTAATAAGCACTAAATCTCTTTCTATATGTTCTACGTTGAGAAAATCATTAAGTTTTATGACATCAATAAGTTTATTTAATTGTTTTTCAACTTGTTCCAGTATTTTTTCATCGCCGTTTACTACAATTGTCATTCTGGATATTGACGGGTCATCAGTTTCTCCGACCGCTAATGAATCGATATTATATCCGCGTGCCGCAAAGAGTGTTGCGATTCTTGCCAGAACGCCTGATTTATTTTCAACCAAAACCGAAATTGTATGTTTCATAAAACCTCCAAAAACTACAATTAAAAGTTAAAAGTTAAAATCAAAATTAAGTCCTTTTTGGTT
>DMMW01000012.1:15691-17438 GCA_003452965.1 Elusimicrobiota bacterium | reverse complement strand
TTTAATTTTAACTTGCCTTTATGCAAGGCTCATTATTATTTCATCCAAAGCAGCACCTGTTGGAACCATTGGTAACACATTTTCTTCTTCTTCGACAATGAAATCCATAACAACTGTTTTATCAATTTTCAGTGCCTGTATTAATGTACTTTCTACATCTTCTTTTTTTGTTACTCTTATTCCAACTGCGTTATATGATTCTGCTAATTTAACAAAATCAGGTATCATAATGGTTGATCTCTTAGCAGATGCATCCGAAGGTAAACAACCATCAGGTTTGCAAAGACATACGGCTGAATATCTCCTTTTATAAAATAGTTCTTGCCATTGTCGCACCATTCCTAAGTGTGCATTGTTTAATATGACAATTTTAACATTTATATTATTTAAAACAGCAGTAGCAAGTTCTTGTATATTCATTTGTATAGAACCATCACCTGCAATATCAATAACCGTTTTTTTAGGATTGGCGATTTTCGCACCAATAGCAGCCGGAAACCCGTATCCCATGGTTCCTAAACCACCGCTGGATAAAAAGTGTCTCGGATGTTTGGGTTTATAGAATTGTGCTGCCCACATTTGGTTTTGTCCCACTTCCGTTACGACAATTGCTTCGCCCTTTGTTATTTCGGATATTTTTTCTATAATATATTGCGGACGAAGCTTATTATCTTTTTTATAAGAGAAAGGGTTTGTTTTTTGCCATTCAGAAATTCTTTTAAGCCATTCTTTGTTATTTTTCTTTTTGACATATTTTAAAAGCTCATTGATTATACTTTTTGCATCACCTACTACCGGGATATTAACTTGAACATTTTTAGATATTGATGTCGGATCGATGTCAATGTGAATAATTTTGGCTTTAGGAGCGAATGCTGTAAGTTTACCGGTAACTCTATCATCAAATCTGGCTCCGATAGCTATGATTAAATCACAATTTTGGAAAGCATGATTTGCAGCATAATTTCCATGCATACCGGGCATATAAAGGTTTAGAGGATGATTTGGCGGAAAACTACCGATTGCTAATAATGTTGTAGTGACGGGAGTATGTATTTTTTCAGCAAGTTTAAACAATTCAGTAGACGCATTAGCCGAAATTATTCCGCCGCCAATATAAAGTAAAGGTTGTTTAGCTGAATTAATCAGTTCTGCAGCTTTTTTTATCTGTCCTAAATGCCCTGTATAAACAGGTTTATAAGATCGTATATCGATTGTTTCGGGATATACAAATTCTGTTGTTGCACGTTGCACATCAACTGGTATGTCAACAAGTACAGCACCGGGTCTGCCTGTTTTGGCAATATAGAACGCCTCATGTATTGTTTTTGCGAGTTCGCTTACATCCTTTACTAAAAAATTATGTTTTGTTACTGGCCTTGTAATACCTGTTGTATCAGCTTCTTGAAAAGCGTCATTTCCGATTAAGGATGTTGCAACCTGACCTGTAAATGCAACGATTGGTACTGAATCCATATTTGCTGTTGCAAGTGCTGTTGTGAGATTGGTTGCTCCGGGACCGCTGGTCGCTATACAAACTCCGACATTACCAGTAGAACGTGCGTAACCATCAGCCATATGTCCCGCGCCTTGTTCATGTCTAGTTAAAATAAATTTTATTTTATCTCTATAATCGTAAATTTTATCAAATATTGGAATAACCTGCCCACCGGGAATACCGAATAAGACTTTAACATTTTCTCTTAAAAGAGATTCACAAAATATTTCTGAACCTGTTTTTAACATT
>DMMW01000012.1:9089-15531 GCA_003452965.1 Elusimicrobiota bacterium | reverse complement strand
TGGACTTTAAATTACTGAAAATTGTTGATAATTCAATAATCTAATTATTTTAAAATTGCACCTAAATCAGCAGATGTTACTAATTTTGCATATCTTGAAAGCCAGCCATTTTTTATTTTTTGCTCCGGCACTTTTTTTCTGGCTAAGCGAAGTTTGATTTCTACATCTGTAAGTCGGACAAATATTTTTCTGTTAGGTATATCAATAGTTATTTCTTCTCCGTCTTTGATAATTCCTATTACACCACCCGCAGATGCCTCGGGCGAAACATGTCCGATACATGGTCCACGAGTTCCTCCGGAAAATCTGCCATCAGTTATCAAAGCAACCGATTCGGATAATCCCATTCCGACTATTGCAGCGGTTGGTGAAAGCATCTCACGCATTCCGGGACCGCCTTTTGGTCCTTCATTTCTTATTATAATTACATCTCCTTTTTTTATTTTTTTCAAAGTAATTAAATTCATAGCCGATTCTTCAGATTCACAGACTCTGGCTGTTCCCGTAAATTTTAACATTTTTGGACTAACAGCAGATTGTTTTACAACGCAACCGTTGGGAGCAATATTTCCAAAAAGTATAGCGATCCCGCCTGTAGCATTATATGGTTTATCTAACGGTCTGATAACATCACTATCTTTAACTAAAGCCTCTTTAATTATTTCAGAAATTCTTTTGCCTGAAACTGTTGGATTATCATTTAGTTTATTTTTTAATACAGCCATAACTGCAGGAATGCCGCCGGCATTATCAAGATCCTCCATGTAATAATTACCTGCTGGTTCCAATTTAACTATGTTAGGTGTTTTTTTTGATATTTCATCAAACAGTGTTAAGGATAACTTCCTACCGCATTCATTTGCGATGGCCGGTAGATGCAAAACAGTATTTGTAGAACCGCCTAAAGCCATATCTGTTACAATTGCATTATGAAATGCTTCGATTGACATAATTCTTCTGGGTAATATCTGTTTGTTGATAAGTTCAACAATACGAATCCCGGATTCATATGCAATTCTTCTTTTTTTACTTGATACTGCGGGGGCAGTTCCGCAACCGGGCAGTGACATTCCCATCACTTCTGTTAGGCAGGCCATAGTATTTGCAGTATAAAGGCCCTGACAACTTCCCGCCCCGGGACATGCACACATTTCTAATTCTTCAAGTTCTTCTTCTTTCATTTTTTTTGCACGGAAAAGTCCGACTGCTTCAAATGTATCGCGAACCAACGAACGTCGTTTACCATCATAAAAACCTGTTAACATTGGTCCCGCCGTAACTACGATTGAAGGTATATTTAATCTTCCTGCTGCCATAAGCATTCCGGGTGTAATTTTATCACAGTTAGTTAAAAATACTAAGCCGTCCAATTTATGCGCATTTGCCACAGATTCAATGCAATCGGTTATAAGTTCTCTTGAAGGTAGTGAATAACACATACCCGAATGACCCATTGCAATACCGTCACAAATTGCCGGAAGACCGAAAATGAAAGGTGTTCCGCCGCCGGATTCCACACCTCTTTCAATATATCTTTCCAAATCGCGCATTCCGATATGACCCGGAACCAGATCTGAAAAACTGGATGCTATTCCTATAAAAGGTTTATGCATTGATTTTTTTGTGATACCGGTAGCATAAAGAAGGCATCTATTGGGCGCTCTGTCTACACTTTTCTTAACTTCATCGCTTCGCATTTTTCATTCCTCCAATTTCTATATCATAATTTCTATAGTAAATATTTGGTATACAAACTTATTTCTAACGGGGCTTATTCTTTGAGTAATTTATATTCAATGGAATCAACAAGTGCCTGCCAGGATGCTTCTATTATATTTTCCGAAACACCTACTGTGTTCCATTCATTTTTACCGTCAGTAGATTGTATTAGAACTCTTACCTTTGCGCCGGTACCGTCCGAAGGATTAATAATTCTAACTTTAAAATCAGAAAGACGAACATTTTTTAATTGCGGATAGAATTTATCCAATGCCTTTCTTAATGCATTATCAAGAGCGTTCACCGGTCCGTCACCTTCAGCTGCAGTAAGTTCTTCTTTATTTTTAACAAAAACTTTTATGGTAGCTTCTGATTTTAAATTACCGTTTTTATCTTTTTCTACTGCAACCCTGAATCCGCCCAAATCAAAGAAGGTCTTATGTTTTCCGATATGTTTTTTGACTAGAAGTTCAAATGAACCCTCCGCTCCTTCATATGAATAACCTTTTTTCTCATATTCTTTTATAATTTGGAGTATTTTTTTGGTTTTATCTGTATCCTTTTCGAAATCTATATTCAATTCTTTAGATTTCAGGAGTATATTTGCGCGTCCTGATAACTCAGAAATTAAAATTCTTCTTTGATTTCCTACAAGTGACGGATTTATATGTTCGTATGTTGACGACTTTTTTGCAACTGCCGATGCGTGAATTCCTCCTTTATGTGCAAAAGCTGAATAACCTATGTAAGGTTGCTTGTGACTCGGAACTACATTTGCTATTTCCGATATATAACGGGATGTTTCAGTAAGTAGTTTAAGTTTTTCACTTGCAATACAGTCGATACCAAGTTTTAGTTTTAAATTAGGGATTATTGATGATAAACTTGCATTTCCACATCTTTCTCCCCATCCATTAAGGGTACCTTGTATATGAGTACAACCAGATTGTACCGCAATAATTGAATTTGCAACTGCACAACCGGAATCGTTATGTGCGTGAATTCCTAATGGCACTGATATAAGATTTTTTACATATTCAACTACATTTTTTACTTGATTAGGAAGCATTCCACCGTTCGTATCGCAAAGAGTAATAATATCTGCTCCGCCTGCAACAGCGGACTTAATGGCTTCTAATGCATAATCAGGATTAGATTCAAAACCATTAAAAAAATGCTCGGCATCAAATATAACCTCTAAATTCTTAGATTTAAGAAATTTTACCGATGAATAAATCATATCAAGGTTTTTCTCAAGAGTAGTATTTAAAGCAAAACTTACATGCAAATCCCAAGCCTTCCCAAAGATACACGCACAATCGGGTTTGATATTTACTATTGCTAAAAGATTCCCGTCTTTTTCCGGTTTAGAATCCTTATGTCGCGTAGAACCGAATGCAGTGATTTTAGCGTTTAATTTCAATTTCTTTACTTTTTTGAAGAATTCTATATCCTTGGGATTTGAATACGGCCAGCCGCCCTCGATATAATGGATTCCAATATCGTCTAATGCCGAAGCGATTCTCAGTTTATCGTCAACGGTTAAAGATATTCCCTCACCTTGAGTACCGTCTCTTAAAGTTGTATCAAAAATATTTACATTCATAAAATCACCCTAAACCGAACTGTTTGTGCAGAATTCGTACTGCTCTATTTGTATCTTTATTTGAAATGATGCATGATATTTTGATTTCCGAAGTTGATATCATCTGAATGTTTATACCTTCATTCGCTAATATCTTAAACATTTTAGCAGCAACACCGGAATGGCTGCGCATGCCAATTCCTACGATTGAAATCTTTGCGACATTCTCGTCATAAATGACCGGACCGGCATTTAAAGTCCTTGAAATTTGTTTTAATATTGAAGTTGCATTTTTTAAATCGTTTTTTGATACAGTAAAAGATATATCGTTATATTTCTCTCTTGCAGCGGATTGAATAATCATATCTACATTGATATTTTTTTTTGATAATGCACCGAAAATTTTTGCCGCTATGCCGGGCTTATCCGGGATATCCGTAACCGACAATTTAGCTTCATTTTTATCATAAGCAACACCGGATACAACCACATCTTCCATTTTTGGAACCTCCTTAGTTATAATTGTACCATTTGCATCAGAAAAAGTGGAACGGACATGAATATCAACATTATATTTCTTGGCTACTTCGATTGAACGCGACATCATAACCTGGCTGCCTACTCCCGCAAGTTCAAGCATTTCATCATACGAAATTTTATCAAGTCTTTTTGCTTCAGGAATTAACCGTGGATCTGTGGTATAGACACCATTGACATCCGTATATATCTCACATTCTTTGGCTTTTAAAGCAGCAGCAAGAGCAACTGCGGTTAAATCACTCCCACCCCTACCTAAAGTAGCAATATCATCGTTAGGATTCAGTCCTTGAAAACCTGCGACAATAACTATTTTACCTTTCTGCAATTCAGTGACTATTTTTTTTGGACGAATTTTTTTTATTTTGGCTTTAGTATGAACGCTATCCGCATAAATACCTGCTTGCGGACCTGTTAAAGAGATTGCATTGAATCCTTTTGATTTTATTGCCATAGAAAGCAAAGCGATAGATTGCATTTCACCGGTTGCGAGCAGCATATCCATTTCTCTGGGATCCGGTGATTCGTTAATAGATTTTGCTTTGTCTATTAAATCATCAGTCATATCACCTGGAGCCGAGACGACTACGACAACACGATATTTTTTAGATTTGTCGGTGACACGAGTTGCTACATTAATTATTTTTTCAGTATTTGCTACGGATGATCCGCCGAATTTCATAACAACAAGATCAAGCATATTTAAATCCTTCGTTGTCAAAATCACAGATAATAATTTTTGAGTTGATTCTATGTTCTGAAAATTCTTTTTGCATTGCTTTTCCTATCCTTAATTCAAATCTTTTATTGCTGATAGCCAATATTGTAGGACCGCTTCCTGAAATACATACTCCATATGCTCCTGATTTTATTGCAGATTTAAAGACTTTATCAGCACCCGGAATTAGCTTTTTTCTATATGGTTGGTGTATTTTATCATCCATAGCGATAGAAAGTAATTCATACTTTTTTTGGTTAATCGCTGAAATAAAAAAACCTACTCTACCTGAATTAAAAACAGCATCTTTGAGAAATACTTTATCAGGTAAAATTTTTCTTGCATTATCCGTAGAAATCTCAAAATCCGGAACACAAAAAACTGCCTTTAAATCGTTCGGCATTTTTATTTTGTTATATATTACATTTTTTTCATCAAAATTGCAAATACATAATCCACCGAAAAGTGCCGGCACTATATTATCAGGATGTCCTTCCAACTTTGTAGCTATTTCTAATATTTCTTTTTCGGAGAGTTTATTATTGCAAATTCTATTGGCTGCAATAAGTCCGGCCAATCTGGCTGAAGCGGAACTTCCCAGCCCTTTTGTAAGCGGAATTCTATTTATTGATTTTATTTCAAATCTATATTTGCCGGTTTTAAGTTTATTCAATGCGAAAAGCAAGGTTTTACAGATTATATTTTTATTGTTTCTTGGTAATTCATATTCACCTTCTCCGGAAATTTCAAGATTGACACATTCTGATTTATTACTTGGCTCATAATCTACTTCAAATTCGTTATAAAGTTTAAGTGCAGCACCTAATACATCATAACCGGAACCAAAATTTGAAGTTGTCGCAGGAATTTTAATTTTAATAGTTTTCATTTATTATAATCCTATGGCAGAGATGATTTTTTTCATGTTCTGACCGATTACTTTCGGCTTCGTTGCAGATTTTATTGCTCTATCCGGATCTTTCAGTCCGTGACCTGTCAATGTGCATACAATCTTAAATTTTTCATTTTTCATTTTTAATTTTAAATTATATTTTATAAGTCCTGCTACGGATGCGGCAGATGCCGGTTCTACAAAAACACCCTCCAGCGAAGATAAAAGCTTATATGCTTTGATAATCTCGGTATCGGTGACAATGTCTATTACACCCCTGGATTCGTCTCTTGCTTCCTCAGCTTTTTTCCATGATGCAGGATTACCTATTTTTATAGCAGTCGCGATTGTCTTCGGATCTTTTATCGGTTTGCCTTTTACAATAGGTGCTGAGCCGGCTGCTTGAAAACCCATCATATGAGGCAGTTCATAGTTTGTAGTTCGTAGTTCATAGTTATTTTTGTGGTTTTTCTCCGAACTATGAACTCTGGACTCTGAACTATATTCCTTGTAGCCTTTCCAATATGCCGTGATATTTCCGGCATTACCGACAGGTATAAAATGGTAGTCTGGTGTTCTACCTAAAAAGTCAATTATTTCAAAAGAAGCAGTTTTTTGTCCTTCAATCCTATATGGATTTAATGAGTTTACGAGTGTTATAGGATAGTTTTCAGTTATTTCAATAACTATTTTTAACGCTTCGTCAAAATTGCCTTTAAGTGCTATCACTTTAGCTCCATGCATCATTGCCTGTGAAAGTTTACCTAAAGCGATAGAACCGTCAGGTATAATGACCGAACACTTCAATCCTGCTTTTGCAGCATATGCGGCAGCGGATGCGGCTGTATTTCCGGTTGAAGCACAAATAACCGCTTTACTTCCTTCTTCAACCGCTTTGGAAATCGCCATTGTCATACCGCGGTCCTTGAAAGAACCGGTTGGATTCATTCCCTCAAATTTTAAATAAATCTCAGATTTTACATTTAAGAAT
>DMMW01000012.1:6111-8814 GCA_003452965.1 Elusimicrobiota bacterium | reverse complement strand
ATTAACTCTCCAATATTCTCAGCATTACAGTTTTTGACTTTATAATTGATAAACTATCAATCGTTTTTAGTGCTTTTCTTATATTCCCTTCTTTTGCTTTATGCGTAAGTATGAAAATAGGGACGGATTGTTTTTTATGCCTCTGTTCCTGAAAACATGCAGATATAGAAACGCTATTTTCACTCAGGATTCCGGATATTTTAGCAAGGACTCCCTGTTTATCAACTGTCGTAAATCTTAAGTAATATTTTGATTCAGTTTTTTCAATCGGCTTCATATTGAGATTAAGTTTTGTGTTATAGGAAACATATGAAAATTTACCGGCAGTTCTGTAGAATATATTTCGTGCAAGACATACGATATCGGAAGTCACGCCGCTTGCTGCAGCAGGACCACCTGCGCCCTTTCCGTAAAACATTATGTCACCTGCGGAATCACCGTGAATATAAATGGCATTATATTCATTTTCTACCGTTGCAAGAGGATGTTCATCGGAAATAAATGTAGGATAAACAGATGCTGAAATTTCGTTATTGTCATTTTTTACTATCGCAAGCAATTTCAAAACATATCCAAATTCTTTTTTTGCATATTTTATATCAATTGGATTTATATTTGATATTCCTTCTCTATAAATATTTTCAAAAGGCAGATGATTACTGTACGCAATAGACGCCAATATTGAAAGTTTATGAGCAGTATCAGAGCCGTTTATATCAAGAGCAGGATTTGCTTCAGCAAAACCGGATTTCTGTGCTAATTTCAAAGCTTGGTTAAAATTCATGTTTTCATCCGTCATTTTTGTAAGAATGAAATTGGTGGTACCGTTCAATATACCTATAATGGATTGAATTCTGTTTGTAACAAGTCCCTCGTTTAACGATTGAATTACAGGAATACCGGCTCCTACAGACGCTTCAAAATATACCGAAAGCTTTTTCTGCAATGCAAGTGAAAATATTTTGTCCCAATATTTTGAAAGCACGGCCTTGTTTGCGGTTACTATGTGTTTGTTGTGATTTAATGCATCAATGATAATATTTTTAGATGTATCGGTACCGCCTATTAATTCAATAATGATATCTACTTCCGGGTCCAGTATAACCTTTTTTAAATCATCTGTTAATTTTTCTTTTGGTAAATTGGCAGCTCTTAGCCGAGAAGAATCCTTATCGCAAACCCACTTAATATTTATATTGCAACCTATTTTATTAATAATATTATTGCGTTGCTTCTGTAATATTTTAATTACATTTAAACCTACAGTTCCGCAACCTATGATTCCAATGTTTATCATTTTTTAATTCCTCAAAAACTTTTTTAAACGAAGAAGTGCGTCGTGAAATCTATTAAAGTGGGTAACAAGAGCAAATCTGACATATCCTTCTCCGTATTTACCGAAACCACTTCCCGGAAGACACACTATCCCTGTATTTTTTATTAATTGTTCTGAAAAATGTAACGAGCCTTTTTTTTGGAATTTTTCAGGGATTTTCGCCCAGAGATACATTGTTGCTTTGGGTTTTTCTACAAGAAAACCGAGTTTATTTAAACCGTCACAGAATTTGTCCCTTCTTTTTTTATATTCATCAAGAGTAGGTTTCATTATTCCATCTTCGCTGCATAATGCCGCCACTGCAGCCAATTGCAAAAATGTTGGCACTCCATAGTCGACAAATGATTTGAATTTTTCAAGAGGTGCTATTATTTCTGGATTTCCAAGGCAAAATCCGACTCTCCAACCTGCCATGTTATATGTTTTGGATAAAGAATAGAATTCCACTCCGACATCTTTTGCTCCTGGGGTTTGCAGAAATGATGGTGCGACAAAATCATCAAATGTAACCTCTGAATATGCATTATCATGGCAAACTATGATGTCGTATTTTTTTGCAAATCTAACTACTTCTTTAAAAAAAGTCAAATCTTCAACTACAGCAGCAGTTGGATTGTTCGGATAATTCAAAATCATAAATTTTGCTTTTTTTGCAATTTTTTCAGGAATTTTTGATAAATCCGGCAACCATTTATTTTCAGCTAAAAGAGGCATATCATAAATATTTCCACCGGCTAAAACAATATTATTAAGATGTGCCGGGTACGCCGGATTGGAAACAAGTGCAGTATCACCTATATCAAGATAAGTCATGCACATATGTGCAATACCTTCCTTTGAACCAATTAATACGATTACTTCGTTATCGGGATTAATATCAACATCAAACCTTCTTTTATACCAGTTGCAAATTGCTTTTCTTAATTTTGGCATACCTTTAGCCTGCGGATAACGATGTGTTCCATGATGATTTTTGATAGTATCTATAAGACGGTCAATGATAATATCCGGTGTTGGTAAATCGGGATTACCCATTCCTAAATCAATTACGTCCAATTTCTTTTCATATGCTTCTTTTTTTAAAGAATTGATTATTGAAAAAATATAAGGCGGTAATTTATCTAATCTTTTGGAATATTTCTTCATATAAAAATACTCTGATATACACAAAAAAATTAAGTGTCAATCTGTCTCTACTCGTTCTATTATCTCCGGAATTCTTTTAGAAATCTCAAATATCAAAAGTCCTACAAATACGCATGCAAGACCAAAAACAACTTCAAAACCAGAATATTTTGACCATTTAGCTATTGGCACAAATTCTGATTCAGGCAGACCTAAAAAAGCGTCATAAAGTCCTTTCAATG
>DMMW01000012.1:0-5923 GCA_003452965.1 Elusimicrobiota bacterium | reverse complement strand
TCTATCAACCTATACGCCAAAATTTTACATGTATCTCTTATTTCCGCTTGCGACATTACTTTATGATCAAGAGATTTTAATATTTTACCGCTTTCAACTTCAACAAGATTAATAGTTAAATAATATTCATTTCCCAATTTTGAGTAAGAACCCACAACAATTTGTCGGACATTTAATATTTTGCCGATTTGTATTGCACATTCAGTTGTTGTGCAACCCGTATTTTGAAAAGCAGCTTCTTCTAAGAGTTTGTTCATATTTGTTTTTTCAACTACATTAAAATTGCCAATATTAACAAGCTCGGTTCTTAAGAAATCTGCCACTATTGAAGCATCACTGGAAGATACGTTTTTAGATGAAAAATCCGCTACTGCAAGATTTGTTATTAATACTGATTTTTTGCTTTTTTTAACTATATTTGTTGAAGAAGGACCTTGGAATTTTTGTATTCTATGGTTATCAGTATCTACTACATAGATATTTCCGGTTGAGTCTATCGCGATTCCCTGAGGATATTTGAATTCTCCGTTAGCGTTACCTTTGCGACCCCAACTGAAAAGATATTCACCGTCAGTCGTAAAAACAGAAATACGATGATTACCTGTATCTGCAACATATACTCTTCCTTCAGAGTCTGTTGTTAATGCCCGAGGTGTTACAAATTCATCTTTTCTTGAACCAAGCCATCCCCATTCGCAGAAAAAACTGCCGTTTGTTGTAAATCTTTGAATACGGTTATTAAAAGTGTCTGCAATATAAATTCTTGATTTTTTACCCACGGCTATACCTTGAGGCCATTTAAATTTTCCTTCTGCTATACCTTCATTCCCCCAGTTTGCTATAGGATCGCCGTCTATTGTGAATTTTCTGATAGAATGATTTCTTATATCCGACACATAAAGATTGTCATATCCGTCTATTGCGATACCCATAGGTCTCCATCTTGAAAATGTTATATCCCATTCGCGAATTAAGTAAAATTCAGGATTTAATTTACTTACCTTTTCGGATTCCACATCGGTTATATAAATATTATCAACGTTGTCAATTGCTATTCCGACAGGTGTTGAAAATTTTGCTATTTTGAGAGATGCGAATTTTTGTTTACCGATATATTTTTCTATAAATTTACCGTTTGATGCAAACTTCTGAATACACCGGTTACCCGTATCTACTACATATATCTCGTCATTTGAATTTATAGCGATACTTTTAGGCAGTAAGAACTCACTATTTTGAGAACCTTTATTTCCCCACTTGGTTAAGAAAGTTACATTTTCTTCAGATATCCACGGTATAGGTTTAAAATCTGCATTCAAAAAACCGATATAAATAAATATAATACAAAAAAGAAAAACTTTGCTAAGCATTATTTTAAATTTATTTATTCTTTTTCCAGTTTTCGGGTCTTAATGACCTGACTGCTGCACCGGCACGCCACATTTCAGAATCTCTAATGACTTTCAATTCCTTCTCAAGTTTTTCCCTGTAATCCGATGCACCGTTTGCTTTCAGCACTCTCTCTGTTTCTTTTCCATCCTTAACCTTGTCATAAAGTTCTTTAAAAACCGGTTCAACAGCTTTTTTGAATTTCGGCATCCAATCAAGGGCGCCTCTCTGGGCGGTTGTGCTGCAGTTTGCAAACATCCAGTCCATACCGTTTTCGGCAACCAGTCTTATTAAACTCTGGGTAAGTTCTTCAACGGTTTCATTAAATGCTTCTGACGGGCTATGCCCATGTTTTCTCAGAAGGTCATACTGTGCATCAAGTATACCGGCTAATGCACCCATAAGGGTTCCTCTTTCTCCGGTGAGATCGCTATAAACTTCTTTTTCAAAAGTGGTCGGGAAAAGAAAACCGGAACCAACTGCTATTCCCAGAGCAAGAGTCCTATCCATCGCTTTTCCTGTTGCATCCTGGAAAACTGCAAAAGATGAATTTATACCGCTTCCACTTAAAAAGTTTCTTCTAACTGAAGTGCCAGACCCTTTCGGAGCCACAAGAATTACATCGATATCTTTAGGCGGAATAATTTTTGTTTGTTCCTTATATACTATAGAAAAACCGTGAGAAAAATATAAAGCCTTCCCTTTAGTAATGTATTGTTGTATTTTAGGCCATACGGCCATTTGGGCTGCATCTGATACTAAAAATTGTATTATCGTTCCTTTTTGTACGGCTTCATCAATGCTGAATAAAGTTTTGCCTGGTATCCAGCCGTCTGCCACGGCTTTATCCCAATAAACTTTTTCTTCAGGCCGCTGACCAACAATAACATTTATTTTGTTATCTCTCATATTAAGCGATTGGGCAGGACCCTGAACACCATATCCTATTACCGCAACAACTTCATTTTTTAGGATTTCCTGTGCCTTAGACAAAGGAAACTCGTCTCTTGTCACAACTTCTTCCATAATCCCGCCAAAATCAATCTTTGCCATCTTACTATCCTCCTTATAAATTTTCGTTCTGTCAAAAACTTTGACTTTTAGGTAATTATTTTTTTAAATTTTCTTTTTCCGACCTGAATTAATATTGAATTTTCAATTTTAATAACTTTATCATCTGAAACTTTTTGCTCATTTATTTTAACACCGCCTTGCTGAATCATCCGTTCTGCTTCTTTTTTGCTTGTAACAAGTTTTGATTTGACAAGAAGTTCTGATAATTTCATTTCTTTTTCCGATATTCTGAATTCTTCAATATTTGAAGGTAATTCTTTCGCCGAAAAAACTTTTTCAAATTCTTGTTCAGATTGTTCTGCAATATTTTTTGAATAAAATTTTGTTAGTATAATGTTCGCTAATTTTTGTTTCATCTTTTTCGGATGTTCTTTTTTAATTTCATCCAAGTTCTCATTAGTTATAAGCAAATAATACTTATACATAAGTTCATCCGAAATTGACATTATTTTACCGAATATTTCAGATGGATGTTCAGAAATACCGATATAATTGCCGTATGATTTTGACATTTTCTGAATCCCGTCAGTGCCTTCTAAAATCGGCATGGTTATTGCAACCTGGGAAGGTTCACCGTAATCTTTTTGAATTTTCCTTGCCATCAAAAGATTAAATTTTTGGTCAGTACCGCCCAATTCAACATCACTTTTTACTGCTACAGAATCATAACTGGTTAGAAGCGGATATAAGAATTCAAGGATTGTAATATCATTACCCTCTTTGTACCGCTGGTTAAAATCCGCCCTTGCAAGCATTTGAGCCACCGTTGAATGTTTAGCTAATTCTAAAAGACCGTCAAGCCCTAATGAATAGAGCCAATGGCTGTTAAACATTACTTCAGTTTTTTCCTTATCAAGAATCTTGAAAACTTGTTCCTGATATGTCTTGGCATTATTTAAAATCTCTTCTTCGCCGAGGGTAGGTCTGGTTGCACTTCGACCGGAGGGATCCCCGATTTTAGCGGTAAAATCACCAATTATGAAAACAACATGGTGTCCTAGGTCCTGAAATGTTTTAAGTTTTTCAATTACAACAGTATGTCCTAAATGAATATCAGGAGATGTCGGATCTACACCTAGCTTTACCCTCAATGGCCTGCCGCTTTTTAATTTAGTTATCAGTTCTTCTTCGGAAATTATTTCAACTGTTCCGCGTTTTATCTTAGATAATTGCTCTTCTAAAGTCATATCTTTATAATTCTATAAAAAAATAGAATAAAAATCAAGCAAAAAAAAGTGAATATTGAGACTATTTTGCCGATATTGTAGTATTTTGGATTATATGCTAATTTTATTGAGCAATTTCCTTTTGGGATTTCTAATGCACGAAACAAATAGTCTGCTTTGAATATTTTAAACTTTTTACCGTTAACATATGCTTCCCAACCCGGATACCAAGTATCGTTTAGAACCAAAAAACCGCCCTCGTCAGATTCTGTTTCAAGCTCTATTTCCTTTTCCGAGTACTTTTTGATATTGACGCTCCCGGTTCCTTCATATCGGAAATTATCGGGATATTCTTCCAAAATTACGGTTTTGAAAATGTCAAAATTTTTCTCAAATAATTTATCTATAATCCTGTTTTCCGGTAAAACTATGGCATTGTTGGCAAAAAAAACTTTTCTTGAATATAATTTATTTTCGTAAATCTTGATAGTTGGCATATTTTCATAAAACTCAAAATCTTTTCTAAATGTAACAAAATCAGGAAGTAAGCTATAAGTTGTAATTATGTACTTTCCGCCGGCAAATCCGATGAATCTTAATGTTTCAAAACCTATACCGCTCGTTACCATTTTATCCCAGATTTCATAAAATCTTTTAGGGCGGAGAGCGCCATGACCTTCTATCGCAGGAATATTCCAAATAATATTTGAGTTTGGTTGTAAAAAATTTTTATAGTTAAAGTAAGTTATCAGGTTTCCTGAAAAGCCGTTAGCAATTTGTGAAGCTTTGCTAAATGAATTTATATTCCACACACGGAAAAAGTCGGTATCATTTTTAATAAAATCTACGGAAGGCGGTGTGGATAACCAGCTTATTCTATTGTAAAAGGCATTTTGTTTTTGAGCAAAAAGAAGTAATTCAATAATAACTAAAATGAAAATCAATATTTTTAAGAAATCACTTTTTAATTTATTTATGAAATGTCCCAAAAACAGGCAAATCGAAAAAACTGCGAATATTAATGTCCTTTGATGTAAACGGAATTGTTCAAATCCAGGAATCATATCTAATAATTTATTTATACCAAGCGAAGATGCAAGAGAAATTATCAATGTAATTATTATCAAATAAACAAAATATTTGAATTTCTTTAGATTAAAATATAATCCGAAGAGTCCAATTATTAGAGCAATTTTACCAAAGAAAAATGAATTTTCAAAAAATATAGAATGCATTTTGATATAGCTGTTATCGTAAGGTGAACCGTAACTAAAAGGAAATATCCATGTAATAATATCGCTAAAATTATATGACCACCACCATCTAGCGGCATCCTTGGCAAAACCGGTTTTTCTTGCAGTAAAATTTACCAGTTCCAGCGTAGGTAACCATTGAATAGCAGAAATACAAAGTCCGATTATTATGAATGCAGAAAAAGATATAATTGCTCGCAAGACAGGCAGTTTCTTAAGGTTAAAAATAAAATAGAAAAAAGAAAGGACTATGGTGTAATATACAAACTGCGGGAAACCGGCGAGAATTTGTATTCCAAGAGCAATACCTGAAAAAATAATGTATTTAAATTTTCCGGTCTTAAAATATTTTTCAAAGAAATAAAATATTAAAGGAAACCAAATTACTGAATTAAGCATATTTAAATGCTGGATATGACAGAAAAAAAATCCGGAAAACGAGAATATTGTTGCAGAAATAATTGATGCGAGTCTTTTTAACCCGATTTCATTAAAAAATAAAAAGCTGAATAAACCGCATAGGATAAAGTTTATAATAATTGATAGATTGAATCCGATATCAGGTGAAAAAATAAAAAAGATGATAACATTTAAAGGGTAAAAAAATCCTCCTTGTCCTTCGGCATGCAATGGATATCCGCACCATGTCAGATTTGACCATGTCGGTATTTCAAATTTTTTTATTGATTGAGACAAGATGTGTTTATAAGGGTAATTTAAATCTGTTATATCGCTACCGCCAAGACCGGGTGTTATTGGCATATGAGACATTAAAAATATTTTCGGTAAAAATAGAAGTGTTAAAAAAGCAAAAAAAATAATAACAAATATATACTTTTTCATAATGTAAATTTTACCATATTTTTTTAATTTAGGCAAGGTAGAACCGTTTAATTTTTATGATTCGGAATTGGATTATAATTGTATTTGAGAATTATTTGTCTAAAAATTTTACTAATAGTTTATTTATGGCTTCAGCGAGGTCTTTGAATTCATCGTTTTTACGTAATATTATGGGATTTACTTTTTCACCCTGTAAAT
>DMMW01000038.1 GCA_003452965.1 Elusimicrobiota bacterium | reverse complement strand
TTAACGTCAATTAATTATATAAATAAAAAACAAAAAAGTCAAATGTTTGGACAAAACCCAAGCAAGAATAGAATCAAATATATGCCAAAATTAAATATTTCCGAATTACAAGAAGAAAGAAAAAAATACAAACCTGTGTTACCGTTAATATTAGAAAACGACTTAACTTCAGTAAAACCAGAGTTTGGTGAATCAACACAAAGCGTTTCAGATAATGAAACGGTGAAGAAACTTTTTCAATATACCTATGGAGCACCTGTGGTCAGTTTTATAAAAGGTAAAAATCCTGAAATATCTAAAAAAATAATAGTTGTTGCCGTGGTTCTTTCCGGCGGACAAGCACCCGGCGGGCACAATGTTATAGCAGGTATTCTTGACGGGCTTAAAAAGGCAAATAAAAACAACAGACTTATTGGATTTCTCGGTGGTCCTTCGGGGATATTAGAGAATAAATGGAAAGAGATAACTGAATCTTTGATGGATGAATATAGAAATACCGGTGGATTTGACTTGATACAATCAGGAAGAACTAAAATTGAAACCCCTGAACAATTTGAACAAACGAAAAAGATATTGGTAGAGAATAAAATAAATGCATTGGTGGTTATAGGCGGGGACGATTCCAACACCAATGCGGCACTTATTGTGGAATATTTTAAAAAGGAAAAGATTGATATTAGTATTATCGGTGTTCCTAAAACTATAGACGGTGATTTAAAAAATGAACAGATTGAGGCATCTTTCGGATTTGATACTGCAACTAAAATATATTCGGAATTAGTAGGAAATATATGTCGTGATGTAAACTCGGCAAGAAAGTACTGGCATTTCATACGACTAATGGGTAGGAGTGCATCACATATATCGCTGGAAGTAGGTTTGAAAACTCAACCCAACATAGTTCTAATAGGAGAAGAGGTTCTTTCAAAAAACATGACTCTTTCGCAGGTTGTTGACGGTATTGTTGAGATAATTATCAAGCGGGCAGAATTAAAGAAAAATTTTGGAGTAATACTCGTGCCCGAAGGGTTGATTGAATTTATTCCAGAAATGAAACAGCTGATATCAGCATTAAACGACACTTTGGCAGAAAATGAATGTACACTTAATTCAATGTCGAATATTGAAGAAAAAAAGAATTTTGTATATTCAAAATTGCCTGAAAATCTGTCAACACTTATGAAATCTCTCCCAATCACGATATCATCACAACTTATGATAGACAGGGATCCTCACGGTAATGTACAGGTTTCTCAGATAGAAACAGAAAAGCTTCTTATAGAAATGGTCAAATTAAAACTATCACAACTAAAAAAAGAAGGAAAATTTATTGGAAAATTCTCTGCAATAACGCATTTCTTTGGTTATGATGGAAGATGTGGTGCACCTTCAAACTTTGATGCCAATTACACATATGCACTTGGATTTAATTCGGCAGTATTAGCGTTAAATGGTTTAACAGGATATTTATCATCTGTAAAAAATCTCACAAAAAAACCGGAACAGTGGGAATGTGGCGGAGTACCTCTTACAATGATGATGAACATAGAAAGACGAAAAGGGAAAGAAAAACCGGTAATCAAGAAAGCATTAGTTGACCTTGAAGGGGCTCCGTTTAAAACATTGCTAAAAAATAGAGATGAATGGGCTATAACAGAAAGCTACATATTTCCCGGTCCAATTCAATATTTCGGTCCTCCAAATGTTACGGATATGACAACGGTTACCCTTAAGTTAGAAAAACAATGATTGTTTTAAATGTCCTGTTTAAATAGTTTAGGGAATAAAATGCAAATACAAAATACTTATAGAAATGTTGATATATTTTCATATTTAAAGAATTATATTTATAAAGAAGAGTTTGATCTTTTTTCGCTTAATGAAAATGGAAATAAAACAAAAGTTGAATATATAACAATAGAAAATAAAGAGTATCCAAAATTTATTAATGAATTTTGGACTTCGAAACAAAGACAAGCATCTTCTTTACATGAGATTTCTTATCGTGCCTGTTTTAAACCGCAATTACCAAGATTTTTCATTGAATTATTGACTGATAAAAATGATATTATATACGATCCTTTTACAGGAAGAGGAACAACAATAATAGAAGCAGGACTACTTGGGAGAAATGTAATAGCTAATGATGTGAATCCATTAAGTAAAATGTTATCTTATCCTAGATTTTTTATTCCAAACCTAAAAGAATTAGAAAACAGGCTAAATTCTATATCAATAGATAAAAATACAAAAAAAGATATTGATTTATCAATGTTTTATCATCCCGACACAGAAAAAGAAATTATATCTTTAAAGAAATATTTAAGAAAAAAGAAAGAAAATAATACTGAAGATCATATTGATTTATGGATTAGAATGGTTGCAACTAATAGGCTTACCGGACACTCTCCCGGGTTTTTCTCGGTTTATACTCTTCCGCCAAATCAAGCGGTTTCACAAGATAGTCAGAAAAAAATAAATGAAAGAAGGAAACAAATTCCAGAATATAGAAACATCAAACAAATCATTCTAAAAAAATCAAAAGAGTTGTTAATAGATGTTTCTGAAGAACAAAAAAAAATACTTAGTAAAGTAGGTAATAAAGCAAAGTTTATTTCAACAGATGCTCAATTTACAAATGGTATTAAAGATAAAAGCATAGGATTGACTGTTACATCGCCGCCTTTTTTAGATGTTGTGCAATATGATAAAGATAATTGGTTGAGATGTTGGTTTAATTCTATTGATGAGAAAAAAATAGCAGAAAAAATAACAATGTCGAAGACAATAAATAATTGGTGTGAAGTTATGCAAAATGTTTTTTATCAATTATTTAGAATAACAAAATATGATGGTTGGGTAGCTTTTGAAGTAGGAGAAATACGAAATGGTAAATATAGACTTGACGAATATGTTGTGCCGTTAGGTCTAAAAGCGGGATTTGTTTGTGAAGGTATACTTATAAATCAACAGGAATTTACAAAAACTGCAAATATATGGGGAGTGAGTAATAATGATAAAGGTACAAATACAAATAGAGTAGTGATATTTAGGAAAAATAAAAAATGAAAAGAAATGGTATTTTTAATTGGGATTGAGTCATTTACGGATATACCTTTTTGGATCATTTCAAAAGAACAAGTTATAAAATGGTGGAAGAAAAAACAAATCAACTGTGAAACAAGAGCATCTCGGCAAACAATAGTAGAATTATTAAGTAAATAAACAATAAAGAGTTCATGCCCCTTGCATAGACATCCTGAAAATCTCTCCGCTGTCGCGT
>DMMW01000046.1:1072-4764 GCA_003452965.1 Elusimicrobiota bacterium | reverse complement strand
CTAACCGAGCATTCTATTCCAAAATTTTTCTTTACATCACTATCATTTGGTTTTACCATATCAGCTGAGACAATAAATAAATAATTTTCTGAAAATTTTAATTTATACGCAGTACCAAAACGTAGAGTTTTTGGTAAAGGATCTTTTTCTTCTTCATATTTTATGGGTGTTCCGATATTTTGCATTACAAATCCTAAAGATAAATTATTAATCGGTGTTTTGTATAGAGTACCAATATCCATACAATATACACTTGTATGATATTCTTCTATTATTGTAGATGAATATAACCGCATATTAACACCTAAAGATAAACTATCAAAAATATTCCTCGCAATACCTAATGTATAAAGATAATCCCTTTGTGTATCTAAGCTCAATAAATTTCCACTTTCATTTTCAAATTCAATTTTTCCAGCATCATATACAAATAAACTTCCTGCTAAAGTACCGATACCTCTAAAAGATTGTCCATAACCTATGAGTCCGTAATTTAGATTTACGGTGTGATCCCTATAATATATCGTACTAAACTCTCTTTTTAGTTTTACTAACCCGGCGGGATTATAATGGAGTGCGTATATATCGTCTGAAATTGCAACAAATGCTTCACCCATAGCAGGTGCGCGGCTACCCACAAATTGTTTAAGTAATACAGCACCGCTCGTACTCGGCGATGCCTGAACGGAAGAAACTAAAATAATAATAGAAATTATAAAGATTATAGAAAATTTCATTATTTTTATATAAATACTAAAGGAGATATTCTCTTGGAATATCTCTTTTTTAGTTAATATTAGTTAAATAGGATTACGGGGATTTAATCACTGTAATCTTCATTATTTTATAACTACCAATTTCTTACTGGCAGTATATTTACCGGCTTTTAATCTTGCAATATAAACTCCACTTGCTATAACATCATTTTCAAAATTTCTGCCATCCCATACCGATTGATAATTACCTGCCGGCATATCCTCATCTACAAGGGTTTTAACAAGTTCACCACGGGTATTATATATTTCAACTGTTACATGTACCATTTCACCTTCGCTTGCAGCTTTATTACCGATGGTATATTTTATGCTAGATTTTCCACCTTTTACCGGATTGATTACCGTCTCTCTCGGATTTATATCAGCCGATATACCCACGTCCACAGTTATTGGTCTAACGTTAGATACCGTTACTGTGACTTCACTGGCAGCTGTTTGGTTATTAGTATCAACTGCTACTGCCTTTAATATATGACTACCATTAGCATATATAGTTGTATCCAGTGACCAACTATATGTTCCTGCAGTTGTTATAGAATATTTGACGGAACCATCTACATAAAAATCAACCTTGGCTATTCCTTTATCATCGGATGCGATAGCGGAAAATATTATTGTTCCGGAAACAGTTGCGCCATTTGTAGGATTTGTTATTATTATTGTCGGAGGATTATCTATAACAGGTTCTGCTGTGGTAGCGCAACTTACAACATTTGATAAATCCGACCAGTTCAAAACTTCATCAGCTATTTTCATAGCAAAAAAATATGTAGTATCTGCAGTAAGTCCGTTTATTGTAAACGTTTCGGTATTTCCTGATGCCTTAGGCGTCGGTTCGCCGGTTACCTGAATTGCATTAATAAAATTATTGTTTGTTATTGTATAGGTCTGATACCGGATATCATAACTTGTTGCGGTTCCGACTGTTCCATCGTCACCAACCGATGTCCAAGTGAGAGTTATTGAATTAATATTCGGGCTATTTGTAGTTAAATTATTTATTGATGAAGGGGTAGTCGTATCGGGAGACGTTTTTTTACTTACAACATTTGATAAATCCGACCAGTTCAAAACTTCATCAGCTATTTTCATAGCAAAAAAATATGTAGTACCAGAATTAAGATTATTTACAATAAATGTTTCAGAATTTCCCGTCGCCTTAGGCATCGGTTCTCCGCTGCATGGAATGGCATTTGCCCAATTACTACTCGTCACTACGTATGTTTGATATCTTATATCATAAATACTTGCTGTTCCAGTTGAATTGTCGTCACCAACTGACGTCCAGTTTAATGTTACTGAAGTAGTTGTTACATTACCTGCTGTCAGATTTATAACAGATGCCGGAGCAGTCGTATCCTGATTAGGATTACCGTTCAAATAACGAGCCAACACTTCTGAGGCTGTTAACGCATTGTCGTATACTCTTACTTCATCTATAATACCATCAAACCTGCCAGTTGTTTCACCCTGCCAACCTATATGAAAATATGAACTACTTTTATCAATAAGCCCTGATATCGTTGTACTAGCTATAACTACTCCATTCTGATACAATATTTGTGCACCGGTAACACTATCATATGTTCCTACCAAGTGATGCCAAACACCAATATTATTAATACTCCAAGGACAAGCTAAAATTTTTAATTGCCCTCCTATATCCACCCTAAAATATGCTTCACTGCTCGCCCCTAAAGCATACTTATCTTTTTCAATTATTTTTCTATTATTAACGTCCAATGTTATTTCGTCGCTATTAATCCATGCTTCAAGTGTAATCGCATTTGTCGGTGACAGCGCAGAAGTATCCAAAATGACGAAATATCTGTTAGTGCCGTCAAATTCTAACGCTTTTCCCACCTTCCCATTTACCCAATTCGGGCTATTTTCTAAAATTCCTGTATTGCCGTTTCCAGAAGTATCGCTCACTGTTACTCCGCTACCTTCTTCAAATTTCCATTCCGCCAACAATGCCGCATAGCCGACACCATGTAGACTGAAATACATTAGTAGCAACAATATAATCTTTTTAAACATAGAACTTTTCCTTTTCCTTTTCCTTATTTATTTTTTTAAATTATTGTAAATGGTATTTTTATTTTTCTTATAAAAGATTTTTCTTTAAATACAGCTTTGGCTTCCCAATTCCCCTGCCGAACTCCTTTTACAAAAATGGATATTACATTTTCCCCCTTATCCAAATCACCCTGCCATATTATTTCACCTTGCTCCATATTCACCTGTCCGTTTCTTATGGTTCTGATTCCGCCAGGTAGTTCAATTTTCAAGGTTACATTTTCCAAATCTCTATCAGAATTAATATTAAATTTAATAACCCCGTCCTGATTTAAATTAATAACATTAAATGCTGTTGCATCCAAACTAAGATTTTTCTTTTTATTATTTAAATAAAACATACTAACGGCAAAAAACAAAAATATTAAACTAATTGCTGCATATTTTAATTTAGGGAATAGAGTATATAATTTTACTTTTTCAGTTAAAGACTTGTTTTTTTCCTGGTTTGCTCTTGCTAACTTGAAATGCAACTCATGCATATAACCCGGCGGTAGAGGATGTTGCTCTAACGTCTTAAATGTTGAGTCAATTTTATTGAATTGTGCTAATTTTTGAACACAACCATTACAAGAAGACAAATGTTCTTCAATATACTTTATCTTATCTTCCGATAATGACTTATCTACATAAAACAATAACAATTTTTCTATCTTTCTGCATTTCCAATAGTTAAATAAATTCATATATTTCCCTCTACTTATTTAGACGACTAATTCAAAAAAATGTTTAAAAAAACATTTTTGACTTTACAAGTATTTTCCTAAGCAAATTTCTACCATAATTTAATCTTGATTTCACCACAGCAACCGAGCATTTGATGGTCTTGGCTATTTC
>DMMW01000046.1:0-902 GCA_003452965.1 Elusimicrobiota bacterium | reverse complement strand
CTCTTCGGAAGGTGAATCTTTGCTGGATATTAACCATGCCATAGAATCAATAGAATCCGTGAATCCTGACATTTTTTTATATGTTTTTTTGAATTCATCAAGAAACGTATTATGGACTATTCTCCAAATCCATGTTGAAAATGTAGAATCGCCTCTAAAGTTTTTTATAGAATTAAATATTTTGATTACTACTTCTTGAGAAAGGTCCCTGGCATCGGCTTCATTACCAATCAATTGGTATGATAAATTGTAAATATTATTTAAGTGATTTGAAATAAGCTTTTCGAACGAATTGACGTCTCCATCCTTAGCCTTTTCTATAAGCGCACTCTCTTCTATTCTTTTCTCTTCTATCATATTTTGATATATAAATATTATCAAAATTATATTTATTAAACAAGTAAAAAATATCCCGTTAGAATTTACTCCACTTGAAAATCCTGTAAATAATACTTTATTATTTTTTGTGTTGAAATTTCAATATTATTTACATTTTCAAACGGGGCTTGCTTCCCTAATTATTTTGATTGATTTTTTTGTTTATTTTCAAAATAATTATAAGCTATTCTTCTAACAGGATATTTTTTAGTCAAGTCTAAATTATAAATTTCAGATTACAAAACTTGTCCCCGCTCTGCGGTACTGTGTATCATTTTGGGTATAAAGGTAAATGTTTCTTGTAGTTGCTCATCCAGATGTAGTTGCCGAGTTTACTCGGCGTTTCTATATTCATACATCAATATCGCCGGACCCCTCCATTGTGACATTGGCGTTGGATTCCCGATTGAGGAATTCGGGAATGACGATGAGTCCGTCAAAGACCTCGCCACTACTATCCCCTATCGCACCATCCCACTATCGCACAATCCCACTATCTTATAATTGCCAGTTTGCCTTTCTTT
>DMMW01000077.1:359-28274 GCA_003452965.1 Elusimicrobiota bacterium | reverse complement strand
CAATAAAACAGATTAAAAGTAAATAAGTAAATATATAGACCAGTAACACTATAAAAAAGGAGGAGGTTATGATTAAAAAGTTTTTAAGTTTAATAATGTTTTTGTTTGTGATATTGTTTATCGGTTGTGTTACAACACCAAAATTTTATATGAAAACTGTAAAAAGTGAAAATGCTCAAATTAACAACAATATTAAAATAGCAGTTATACCAGAAAACTGGTATTGGATTGGATCACCAAATTTTTTACCCAGAGCATTAATCACAGAATTTTTAGATTTGGGTTTCACAGTTGTAGAACGCTCTCAATTAGAAGGAATTTTTAAAGAAATTAAATTAGATCTTTCAGGAGCAGTTAAAGATGAAAAAACTAAAGAACGGGTTCAAGGAATAGACTTCGGTACACTTGATAAAACCTCTATTAAAAAAGCAGGAGAGCTATTAGGTGTAGATGCACTTCTAATAACGTATATAATACCAACGTATTATGATGGTATTGATAAAGCTACTTTTAGATTAGTAAAAACTGAGAATGCTGAAGTTTTACTCAGTATTACTTTAATCAATAGTCAAGAAAGTCCAATTAGCGTCAAAACAATAATTGATACAATTTCTTCAAATATAAGACAATTACTTGATGGAGAAAATAAAATTATTAATAATGAAGCAAATCTTGGTAAATCTATTACTGTGAATCCTCAAATCACTAAAGGAGAAAATACCGCCAAACTAGAAAAAAAAGAAGCAGAAAGACAAAGAAATCAAGATAAACAAAAACTTATGAGCCAGCATTATACTGAAGCAGTTAGATTTTATAATTCAGGTGAATATGATAAAGCAATTATTGAATTAGAAGAAAATCTAAAACTTGATTCCAGTCATGAACAAACTAAACAGTTATTGGAAAAAGTTAAATTAAGAAAATCAAATAAATAATGAAAATAATTTTTGTTTTATTAAGAGTAATTTCAATAATAATGTTATTAAGTGCTATAGACAAACATCCTTATGGATTTTACAACTTATTACGAATTATTGTTTGTATAACAGCACTATATGGTATTTTTAAAGCAAGAAATAATAATAAAATTAATTTGATGTGGATTTTTGGAATAGTAACTTTTTTGTTTAATCCGATTTTACCAATGCATTTAACAAGAGATATATGGAAATACATTGATATTATTACTGCAATATTCTTATTTATTTCTTTTTTTGCATTAAAAAAATCAAAAAAATAAACTAAATGATAATAGGAGGAGTTTTGAGAAAAATACTGGTATTATTAATTGTGTTTACTACTTTAGGATTATTATGGTCAAAAAACAATTCTGGGATAATTAAGATAGAAAATGGAAAAGAATTTGAATTTACTTGGAACCTTATCAGCTCTTTATATTATTGTCAATGGGCTTTAAGCTATGAAGACGATTCAGGTAAAACAGATAACTTCGTAGATTCCATGTCTGCTCTTATTAATTCGAATAACAAATATGAAGAAGCAAAATCTTATATGGTTAAGTATTTAAAAAATGAAAATGAATTTATTAATACAGTTAGTAAGGGTATAATTACTGGAATAGATTTATTAATAGATTCTAATAATAATCTTATAGAAATGATGAAAAAAATGACTAATCTTAATACAGACCATTCTGAAAATCAAGATTATGAACTAGCAAAGTTCAAAGCTCAAACTAAAAAAGGTTTTGAATTAATTACTATATCATCTGGATATTTATTATATGTTATTGTTGAGCCACCAAAAATAGAAAATCCTAAAGGACAGATACCTTTTAAAATATCTATAAGTGAAAGAAAACAATTGGTTAAAGAGTTAAATAAATTATTTAAAGAATATCTTGGACGGTATTATAAATATAAATCATTACAAAGGCAAGGAAAACAGGGTAATCCAAAAGATCAAACATTTTTAATATTTGCTGTGGATAATATAAAAAAATTACTTACAACCGAAACATATGAAGATGCTAAAAATAATGAATAATTAGAAATAAATAAAAAAAGAAAAAATAATTTTAATAAAATTGTGTTTTACAACAGGTTGGAAGCAAACAAAAAGAATTATCTCTAGAAATATACCGTGAGTAGTAGTGTGGGGTAACTACCAATTTCTAACAAAATTATACATAGAATAATTAGTTTGTTGCAGTAAACAGGTTCTAATAGCTTTTAACTTTTGACCCCATAAATGGAAATGTAAAAACCGCTGAAAATTATCAGTGGTTATTTTGTTTGTTGGAAAAAAATATTATTTTTTGAGTTTTAAAAAGACCTTGACATAAATAGATATGTTCTTTATACTTATTGGAGAGGATAATGGAGATTCAACTAAAAATATTTTTTTAATTTGCCCAATGTGCAATTCACTAATGGGAATTTTATGTTTGTAAAAATAATATATGTTAAAAAAAAATAAAAAGAAGATTATTTTTACGTTAATAGTGTTTTTTTGTGCTCTTTCTCATTTGAGAGGAGCAATTTTTTATGTTGATGTGAATGGAAATGATACTTCAGGTACGGGGAATCAGAGTAGACCATGGAAGACATTGGCATATGCTGTAACCCGTGTGCCTGCTAATTTAGGGAATACAATTCATTTAAATGCAGGTATTTTTACAGAAATACAAACATCAGAAGTGCCGACTGGAGTTAATATAGAAGGTGCAGGATCAAATAATACAATTCTTAAAGGAAATATTCTTAATTCTAATCTTAATAGCATTCCTCTTATAAGTTTACAGGCAAGTCCCATCCAATATGGTAATCAGATGTTAAGTAATTTCAAGATAGATGGTAACAGCAAAACACTTTATTCCGGTATAAAGATTAAAGGCAGACATAATGTCATAATTCACGATATTGTTTTTTCAGAAATTTATTTTTCAGGTGTAGATGTTACATCTGGCGGCGCAGCGCAAGAACATGTAGGACCAGATACCTACCTTGTGGGATTTCAGGCTTATAATCTTAGTTTCAATAATTGTTCGCGGGATATGGGAGGTTGGTCATCTGGTGTGTTGCAGTTGGCACATCTTGAGAATGCTGTTGTTCATGATATTACAATTTCAGAAAATAGGGGATATGGAATTACTTATTTAGATTATGGTTGGTTCAAAGGTCTGAAAATATATAATTGTAATATTAATGTCCCGATTATTGATACTGATGCTGGTTCGGATTTTGCGATTAAATTATCTAATGTTTATAACGATTGTGAGATATATAGTAATAATTGTAACGGACGGTTTTCTTTTGTGTATGGTAGCAAATTAAGTGGAACAAGTAGCATAAAAGTACATGATAACAAACTTATTTTTACGGGAACCGCACAAAAGGAAGCCGTTGAACTGGTTGCTTCTGATGTTGAGTTGTATAACAATTATATTTCAGGATTTGGACATGGTATTAATATTTTTGGAAAGAAAGATATTAATAATGTTTATATCCATAATAATACTTTTTTTAATCAGCTCGTTAACCAATTGTTGATTACCGTAAGCAAAAATCCGGTTAATAATTTGAATTGTTCAATAACTAATGTCGGATTGTATAATAATGTTTTTGATAGTGTTAATGGTAATGTTCCTGTGGGGGTTAGTGTTGAGTCGAATAGCGGTTCTTACGGACCATTAAGCGGTTTTAAGATTAAAAATAATATTTTTATGACCGAAAACGGTATTAACGCAAGTCTTATTAATACCTCGCCGAGCGTTAGTATTACTAATTCGGAGGTAAGATATAACTGTTTATATAATACGATTAGAGGCAATTATTCTCTTGGTGTTTCGTTCGGAAACAATTTGGAGAATACGGATCCAAAAATTACAAAAACCGGTGAACGCTATGACACATACTATACGCTATTGTCATATAGTTCTTTGATAGATAAGGGATATGATGTTGGTCTGCCGTATTTTGGGTCCAAGCCCGATATTGGCAGATACGAATATACAATTCCTGATGTAACGGCGCCTTCAAGGATAGGTAATTTATCTATGCTGGATGTTAGTAGTGTTACAGTTGTGATTCAGTGGACAGCACCGGGTGACGATGGGGTTGCGGGTACGGCAAGTTTTTATGATATACGGTATTCAAACGTTTATTCTGAAGTATCTAATTGGAGCGAGAGTGCAAGTAAATGTGGGAGTGAACTAATGCCGACGGAAGCGGGTAATATCCAGGCATATAAAATAAAAGACCTTACACCTGATACAGTTTATTACGTTGGAATCAAGGTCGGAGATGAGGTTCCAAATTGGAGTGATGTTTCAAATGTTTTAGCGGTAAAAACGGATGTTATACCTGATACGGTACCTCCGGGAAAGATTGTTGATTTGGCAGTCAGTGATTATGATAGCACAAGTATAACGTTGGGTTGGACAGCAGTAGGTGACGACGGTTCTTCGGGGACTGCTAATAAATATGAAATAAGAAGATACAATGTTTTAATAAATGATAGTAATTGGGCTTTGGCGACGGTATGTGATAATGCGATAACGGTTAAATCAACGGGTAGTAATGAAAGTTTTATTGTAGATGGACTGACTCCAAATACTGCATATTATTTTGCTGTAAAATCGGCCGATGAAGTACCTAATTGGTCTTTGGTTTCTAATTCTGTAGGGGCGACTACATTAGAAACCGGGAATAATAAACCACAGGTAAGTGATTTAGCTCAAAGCACGATAGTTGGTCAACCGTTGGGCTGGGGTGGTTGGACAACTCAGCAGAAGAAAACAACAATATTTACGATAAGCGATAAGGACGAAGGGAATACCTTTCAATATAATATTCAGTTTTCGTTAAGTTCTGATTTTTCGAGTTTGTATATAGATTCGATCCAGCCGGATACTGCGATACTCAATTCAGGTGCAACCTGTTATATTACATCGGTATTGCCCGAAGGAAGATGGTTCTGGCGAGTGCGAGCGATAGATAATACGGGAAGATACAGCGATTTCGCCAGTGGAACTGTATTAGATAATAATAATTTTGGAATAGACTTGAGTCCCCCTGTAAGTACTTTGATGAGTAGAATAGATACGTATATAACATCTGCAACAATTATAGTTTCTGCAGCTGACGGATTATCAGGTTTAAATAGTGTTCCGGATAAGATAAAATATACAAAATCACAAAATTTTGATACAGGTTCTGTTATAGAAAGTGATTGGTTTGATGTTAATGGAATATATGTTGAAGGGTTGGAGCCCAATACTACATACTATTTTCAGGCTAAGACTAGAGATGTTTTAAATAATGAGAGCAGTTGGACAGGCACATATAATAAGGTGACTAAATGCAATTTTCCTGAAGTTACTTGGGGCGAGGTTTATGCCAGTAGCATAAGTATTGGTTGGACAAATTCGGTGCCGGGTAACCCTGATAAGACAAGATATTTAGTTGAATTGTCAAGTACTAATTTCAAACCGGGTACAGTTATGGTCTGGAGTGAGACAACCTGTGATGCATCAGGTATTACAATATATGGGTTGTATCCACGAACTGTTTATTGGGCGCGTGTGAGTGCAATAAATTATAGTAATGAAGCATCAGTTACAATATTGGGTAATAGTAAAATAACATTATCGGCAGGGGGTACTGGGAGTGGAGGTGGAAGCGGTGGTGGTGGTAGTGGCGGAGGCTATAATGATATGTTGCCGCCTGATGAAGTTAATGATTTGATGGCAACACCATTAGGGGAAAATAAGATTAAGCTTGATTGGTTGGAATCAACAAGCGACGATATTAAAAATTATATGGTGTATATGTCTACTGGAGATATGGATTATACTACTCCAAGTTATATTGTTAGTAGTACGCAAACTGAAATAACGATAGATGATTTGATAGACGGACAGGAGTATAAGTTCGTCGTAAGAGCAGTGGATGAGTATGGAAATGAAGATATGAATACCGATATAGTTACTGAAACCGCTGTTGAAGATTTATTAGATAGGACATTAACAAGATTAAGCACCCCTACTAATGGAGTGAAGATTAGCGGTACTAATGTTTTGTTACTGGCTGAGAATTTGTTGGGAGCAACGACTAATATTAAAGAAGTGACATTTGAATATAGAAAGGTCGGAGATACAGACTGGACAGCTGTACCAGTACCAATACATGTTAAAGGGCAGAGCAATCCTGATACGGGATACCCGTATTATATGCAATGGGATGTTAGTAGTATAGCTAATAATCAACAATTAAATTTAAGAGCACGAGTGACAAATGTTAATGGTGTTGAAGAAGAGCAACCGGGATATATTACAATAAAGATTGACCATGTAGACCCTGATATACTGGAAACAGTGGACCATAAATATGAACGTGTGGACAACCGTAAGTTGAATATAGTCAGGATTCTTGATACTTATTCAAACACATTAGGTTCAGTAAAAATATCAACTGGTGTGTTAGTTTATGGTGCAACCGATAAGATTAAGATAATTATGGATCCTTCAGATGCACCAACTGTAGATGAAAATTTAATACGAATAGGTTATACTTATAAGATAGAGTTTGAAAGTGGACAGACATTCTTTTTTGAGGATTTGGAGATATCATTGCCGTATAAAGATGAAGATAATGACGGTAGAACAGATGATAATGATGTATTGAGTAACAAGTTGGCAATTTATACCTACAATGGTGAGAAAGTAAAATGGAGCAAAATAACGTCGTCTAGACTTAATAAAATGATAAAAATAGTCACTTGCAAGACAAACCATTTATCATTCTTTGGTGTTTTTGCAGTGGTGCAAAGCGAATTAGTTATGGCACATGTATATCCTAATCCGTATAAACCGTCGATCGGGCATACTAAAATATTTTTTACTAATTTAACATCACATTCTAAAATACAGATTTTCAATACATCAGGTGAATTAGTGTATCAGGATGAGCGGGATACACCATTAGGCGAGCTTACTTGGGATACAAATAACAACGATTTAAAACCGGTAGCAAGCGGTGTGTATATATTTATGATAATAAATGATATAAACCAAATGAAGCGAGGGAAGTTGGCTATTATAAGGTAAATAACGTTATATCGTTTATAAAATAGTCACGGGGTAAAGTACTGTCATGCCCGTAGCAGATTTAATCGTAACCGTCCTTTTTGGGATGGTTTTTTTTGGAATTCTTTTTCCGTTTTTTGCATCAAATAAATAGTAAGACAAATATATATTTTTTTGTAAAAGTCGAAATTACTGTACTAAATGACAACGATAGTTTTTCGAGGTTTATATAAATATAGAAAGTATAAGGAATTTATTTAAAGGAAAAAATAGATTCGCGAAATATTTATATTTATTAATTGTTGTTGTTTTACTAATCAACTTAACTACAATATTTTTGTTAAGCCTGCCTTTTTTTGAATCAATATTTATTATTAAAAAAAATCTTTTTAGCGTTATTGCGGTAATTGTCATGGTTTTAACTGCCTTTTCATTTTTAAAAATGCATGGTTATTTTAAACAAAAGAAAGAGGAAGCAAAATATAGAAATATAATTGATACGGCAATGGAAGGATTCACTATTATAGATAGTAATGGGAATTTTATTGAAGTGAATAAAGCATTCTGTAATATGTTAAATTATAGTAGAGAACAAATACTTAAAATGAATATAAAAGATTTAGACATCGTAGAAAAGGACGATGAAATTGCACAACATATTTACAGGATAAAAGAATATGGACACGATAAGTTTGAAACCCAGATCAAAGGGGGAAATGGGATGATTATCAATGTTGAGGTAAGTATAAGCCATATGATTCAGTGTAATAAAGATTTATATTTCTCATTTGTTAGAGATGTAACGCAAATAAGAAATATAGAGGAAGTGTTAGGAAAGGAAAATATAAGATTGAAAGCTCTTAATGATATCAAATCGGAATTTATTTCTGTTGTTGCCCACGATTTGCGGACACCGCTAACATCAATAATAGGTTTTGCGGATACGCTATCAAATAAAAAAATAAAATTAACAGAAGATAAAAAAGAAATATTTTTAGGTTATATTAAGGAAGAATCTAACAGGTTAGGAAGATTGATTTCTGATTTTTTGGATATACATACAATGGAGGAAGGTAAGCTTGAATTTGATTTTAAAAAAGTAAATATCGGAGTGCTTATTAATAATACGTTAAGGATGCACAGCATAAATACCAAGGGAATAAGATTGGTTTTCGAATTCGAACAAGACCTGCCTGAATTAAGTTTGGATAAGGACAGAATAAGGCAGGTATTACAAAATCTCATTGAAAATGCCATTAAATATTCACCGCAAAATTCAGTAGTGACAGTTACCGCAAAAAAAAATCTCAATGAAGTTCAGATTAAAGTAATTGATCAGGGTCCCTGCGTTCCTAAAGATGAGAGAGAAAAAGTGTTTCAGAAATTTTATAGATCGGAAAGCGATGTGTTAAGAAAAAAGCGGGGTACGGGTTTGGGATTGTCGATTGTGAAGATGGTAATTGAAAAACATGGTGGAAAGATATGGGTAGAAGATAATTTTCCTTTTGGTTGTTGTTTTGTTTTTAATTTGCCAATAAACGATAAAAATATGCACTAACGAATTAAAAGAATAAAATGGATTAGGAAATATCATTCCCGGTTTGACGGGATTTTTTATTTTCTAATCCGCTTTCGTGAAATTCTACGGGCGTAACACGTAGCGATTCAATATTTATCCTGCATCCAGAAGACCACGCCTGTAAGGGCGCACCTAAAAGTGCGGATGAATGGTCTTCGGGCAGGATTCCGCTCCGTGGAATCCTGAAACAAAAGATACCACGGGTTTTTAACCCGTGGAGCTTCATTTAAAAAAATATTAAAAGTTTTTAATCTATTTCTAATCTTATTCTAATAAATTTATACTAAACTATAGAAAAAAGAAATTAAAATTATTGCGGAGGTATGGAGAATGAATAATTTGTTGGATTTAATCGTTGCATCTTTCATCATAGTAACAAATGTATTTTTGGGACCAAAATACTATGTGAAAGAGAATTATGAGGATAGGAAATCGGAAGTTACTGTTAAATCGGTCAAAGGTGATTCCGATTTGAAAAAAATAACTTTTATTTTACATAAAGAAAAAGTTAAAAATGTTAGAAATACTGCCTCAAGAAGAAATGAAAAATATAAACAAATGTTGGGCAGATTAAAATGGAAAACGCTTCCTGTTTCATATGGTGTAAATTCCGAAGAATATTTTTCCTATATTCATAATACGTCGCAGGAATGGAATGATAAATTGAGTGCAAATATATTTGCACAACCGGAATGTATTACCAGCGGTAGTTTAATTAGAGACGGCTATAATACATTTTCCTGGCAATCGCTGAGTTCTTTTTTTGGCAGAGATGTGATATCAGTGACACGGATAATTTACAACACTCGTCAAAAAACAGTAGTTGAATTTGATGTTGCTTTTAATTCTGACATGAATTGGAGTGTGAATCCGAAAAGTGACAATGATGTAAACAAAGTTGCCTCAGATGCGTTTAAAAATGTGATTTCACTAATTGACTTAAAAAATAATGAAATTCCGGAATCAAAAATGTACGGATATTTAAATCAGGGTGTAATCAACAAATAGAAAATATTTTTTTAAAAAGGATAGTACAATGAATATTTTAATAATTTCTACTAATCAGAATAAAAAACCGGTTGTGGTTATGCCGCTTGGAGCATGTATGGTTGCCGAAGCATGTGGGAAATTAGGGCATAAGATAAAAATGCTGGATTTAATGTTTGTTAAGGACACTTTAAGTGTTTTAAAAAGAGAAATAAATGTTTTTAAGCCGGATATAGTAGGATTATCTGTAAGAAATATAGATAATAATAATTTGAATAAGCCTAAATTATATATTGGGAAACTTAAAGATTTGGTTAATGTAATAAAAAATAATAGTAAGGCGACTATTGTTTTGGGTGGTTCTGCGGTCGGTATATTACCGGAGGAATTGTTGCGTTATACGGAGACATCTCTTGCGGTAACCGGATACGGAGAAATCGTATTCCCAAAATTAATAGATGCTATTATTAAGAATGACTCGTTAGATATTCAAGGTGTTGCCCGTATAGAAAATAATAGGTTTATTGAAAAAAAGTTTTCAAGTTATTTTATCTCAGATTTATGTAATGTGCCTGATTTTGAAAAATGGATAAATGTTAAACGCTATCTCAAGCAGCAAGGCAGTATACCGGTGCAGACTAAGAGAGGTTGTCCTTATAATTGTATTTATTGTACTTATTCAATTAATGAAGGAAAGAAGTATCAATTATTCAGTCCTGAAAGTGTTGCTGATTCGGTTGAAAGGATTGTTGAAAAGGGATTCAGTGATATTGAATTTGTTGATAATGTGTTTAATTCTCCATATCAGCACGCAGTTGATGTTTGTGAAAATATCAAAAGTAGAAAGATTAATGCAAGATTTAATACTATGTCCCTTAATCCGAGCTTTATTAATGATAGACTTCTTGATGTTATGGATGATATAAATTTTACCGGAATAGGAATAACAGCAGAAAGTGCTTCGGATACAGTTTTGCAGAATTTAGGTAAAGGATATAATTTATATGCGTTGAAGAAGGCGGCTTTATCGGTTCTTAGACATAATATACCCTGTTTTTGGATGTTTATGTTAGGTGGTCCCGGTGAAACTAAAGAAACGGTTTTAGAAACTTTGGAATTTGCGAAGAAGTTTATAAAGCCCAAAGATATAGTGTCTTTGACGATAGGTATTAGAATTTATCCGGGGACGGAACTTGAAAAGAAATCAAGAGAGGAAGGCATTTTTAATACCGGCATGGTTGATTTATTAAATCCCTTATTTTATGTTTCACGGGATTTGGATAGGGATTGGATTGTTTCAAAAATAAAAAAGTATAAAGAAAAATATTTTAATTTTATTGACTTGGATTCCATGGAATTAAGTTTCTTACCTTCAATATATGGATTAGGATATTTATTCGGAATTAAACCTCCTTTATGGAAAAATATCTCATCTGTGAGACAAATAACGAGGTTTTTGGGGATTAATTTATGAAAACAAAAGAAAAAACAAGTTGTGTACACCTTGCTTCAGTATCTACTGTTGTGCCTTCTTTTAGCGCGACCCAGCAGGAAACGGAAATATTTACTGAAAAAAATTATAGAGGTAAGATTGGCGAAAGAGGTTTTAATATTATGCATAAAGTATTGAATCATCCGAGCATACAAAAACGTCACTATTCGGTTGATAATTTTGAAGTGTTTTTAAATGAAGATGCAGATAACAAGATTAAACGCTTTACTGATTCTGCGGTTGAATTATCAAGCAAAGCGATAAAAGAATCATTGCTGAAAGCAGAAATTTCAACCAAGGAAGTTACTGCTCTTGTTGTTAATACATGTACGGGATATATTTGTCCCGGAATTTCGACATATCTAATAGAAAAACTTGATTTGAATAAAAATATACAATCATATGATCTTGTAGGCAGCGGTTGCGGCGGGGCAATACCAAATATTAAGATTTGCGAAGCGTTAGCCGGAGAATCTACTGATAATATAGTATTAAGTGTTTCAGTTGAAATCTGCAGCAGCGTATTGCAGATGACAAATGATCCAAGCCAGTTGGTATCAAATTGTATTTTTGGTGACGGTGCGTCAGCATCGGTATTATGGAATAGGCCTTTGGGGCTCAAACTTGTAGGAATAGAAAGTTTATATATTCCTGAATATCGCGAAGACATACGTTTTATCCATAAAGACGGGCAATTGCATAACAAATTATCTTCAAGACTTCCTGTCTTAACCGGTAAAGCAGCATCAAAATTAATAGATAATCTTTTAAGGAAATCCGTATTAAAAAAGGAAGACATTAAGCACTGGGCGTTTCATCCGGGCGGTGAAAACGTTATAAATGCAGTGAAAAAAGAAGTTGGTTTAAATGAAGAACAATTATCACATACAAGGTCCGTATTATCAAAATACGGAAATATGTCTTCTCCTACCGTGATGTTTGTTCTAAATGAAATTCTCAATAAAGGTGTCAATGTAAACGATTGGTTAATTGCAGTATCTTTTGGAGCCGGTTTTTCTGCACATGCATATCTTTTAAGGGTGTGAAATTGAAGTTTTTATGATATTTAAAAGTAATATTTTATTGATTGCTATTATATTTATTCATTGCCAAGTATCAGCTGCAGCGAAAACTAATTTACCACTGAGAAGCATTAAATTGCCAGAAGGATTCAAAATAGAGGTTTTTGTTAGTAATCTAAAAGGTGCGCGTTCGTTAATTCTTGGAGAAAAAGGGACTGTTTTTATAGGGACACGCAGCGAAGGAAAGGTTTATGCAATAAATAAAGAAAAAGAGGTTATTACTATTGCCCGTGGTTTGAATATGCCTAACGGAATAACATTTTATAATGGCACGCTTTTTGTTGCTGAAATAAATAGGATATTAAAATACGCTGATATTGAAAATAGATTAAAGAATCCTCCCGAGCCAGAAATAATAAATGATACTCTTCCGCAAGAATCGCATCACGGGTGGAGATATATCGGTTTCGGTCCCGATAAAAAACTTTATGTTGCAATAGGAGCGCCTTGCAATGTTTGTATATCTAAAGATGAACGTTTCGCGACTATAATGAGGATGAATATTGACGGCAGTGGAATGGAGATATTCGCTTACGGTATACGGAATAGCGTCGGTTTTGATTGGAATCCGAAAACAAAAGAACTATGGTTTACTGACAACGGAAGAGATTGGCTGGGAGATGATATCCCGCCGGACGAACTAAACCGCGCCCACAAAAAAGGTTTGAATTTCGGATTTCCTTATTGTTATGGAGATAATATTCGAGATACTGATTTTAAAAACTTTTCTTACGAGGGATTTATTAAGCCAGAAATGAATCTTGGCCCACATGTTGCAGCTCTCGGCATGAGGTTTTATACCGGGAATATGTTCCCGCAGGAGTATCATAATCAAATATTTATAGCCGAGCATGGTTCCTGGAATCGCACAAAACCTATAGGTTACAGAATAACTTTAGTACAATTAAAAGATAATAAAGCAATAAAATATGAAACATTTGCAGAGGGTTGGCTGATAAATAAAAAAGTGTGGGGACGGCCTGTTGATGTATTAGTTATGCCGGACGGCGTATTACTTGTTTCGGATGATAAAGCAGATGTGATATATAGAATAAGTTATATTACCGAATAAGGTAAAGACGATTGGGTTTGCCCGCAAATGCTTTAATAGGAGAGCATTTGGGAATGACAAAAGTTATAGACGGTGATTTGGTAAAAGGCATGAGATGGTATGATAATGAATGGGGTTATACAAACCAGATGATTAAAGAGGCAGTAAGAATTACTAAAGAAAGACTGTGACTGTCGGAGTTAATATGAAAAATATTTTACGAATTTTATTCTTAATTTTATTTACCGTTTTTTCATTTGTATTTTTTTCAAAGTCATACGAAGCACAACAAACAAAATTAAAAGCAAAAGCTATCCTTTATAATCCTTTAGGAAAAAAGGTCGGCGTAGTATTATTCAAACAGGAAACGAGCGCTGTCAGAATCATGGTTGACATAAAAAATCTGCAATCGGGGATACATGCATTCCATATACACGAGCATGGTAAATGCGATTTTCCGGATTTTCAAACATCGGGAGGGCATTTTAATCCTTTAAATAAAGAGCACGGATTTTTAAATCCCAAAGGTCCTCATGCCGGTGATCTACCAAATCTGGAGGTTAATAAAAACGGAACCGCATATGTTGAGTTTGAAACAGGATTGGTTACGCTTAAACTTAATGCCAAGAATTCGCTTTTAAATAAAAATGGTACCAGTGTGATAATTCACGAAAATCCGGATGATTATTTAACAAATCCTGCGGGTAAAGGAGGCAAACGGATAGCTTGCGGAATAATAAAAGAAGAAATGGAGTAGATTATTTTTTGATATGATGAGGGGTGTGATATGTTTGGAAAAGGAATTACAGTTTTTAAGTTATTTGGATTTGAGGTTCGTATTGACGCAAGTTGGATTTTCATTGTCGTATTAGTTACATGGACACTAGCATTGGGTTTTTTCCCTTATCGTTATTCGGGGCTTTCGAAAGGAACCTATTGGTGGATGGGAATTATAGGCGCTTTAGGACTATTTGCTTCTATTGTTTTTCATGAACTGTTTCATTCTTTAGTAGCGAGAAGATATGGTTTGCCTATACATGGGATTACACTTTTTATTTTTGGTGGTATTTCAGAATTAGAAGATGAACCACCAAGTGCAAAAGCAGAATTTTTTATAGCTTTTATGGGTCCTTTTTCTAGTATTTTTTTAGGATTTTTATTTTTTGGAGTCTCTTATTTAATGCGTACAAATAATTGGCCTGTATCGGTATTCGGTGTTTTTGCATATATTAGTTGGATCAATTTTATTCTTGCATTTTTTAATTTGGTACCTGCATTTCCGCTTGATGGAGGTAGAGTTTTGCGTTCAATACTATGGCAGTTGAAAAATAATATTTTTTGGGCTACACATATTTCTTCATGGATTGGTTCTGCTTTCGGAATGTTTTTAATTCTTCTTGGAGTAGTATTTGTTTTAATTGGTTCTTTCATCAGTGGCATATGGTTTTTTCTTATTGGAATGTTCCTTCGCAATGCTGCAAAGATGTCGTATCAACAGCTTTTACTGAAAAAAGTTTTACAAGGTGAATCTGTAAAACGTTTTATGAAGACAAATCCGATAACTGTTCCCCCTGATACTTCACTAACGGCATTTGTTAATAATTATATTTATAGATATCATTATCCGACATTTCCTATAGTAAATGAAGATAAACTCATTGGTTGTGTTGGTTCCGATGAAATAAAGAATGTATCACGAGAGGATTGGGATAGACAAACTGTTCAAAGTGTTGTGAAACAATGTTCAACCGATAATACCGTAACTTCTGATACTGATGCTATGAAAGCGTTTCTAAAAATGAATAGGACCAATAATACCCGACTTATGGTGATTGAGAATGATCGGTTGATTGGTGCAATTACTCTGAAAGACATGTTTCAGTTTTTTTCTGCAAAATTAGCTCTTGAAGGTGCAAATTACGAAGAATGAAATTACCTTTAAATAAAACAAAAATTGTATGTACTATTAGACCTTCATCAAGGGCGTCTTATGTACTTAAAGAGATGATTAAAAATGGAATGTCTATAGTACGCAATGGATAGATGCCGAAGGTTTAATCGCTCTTGACGATGCAGTAATAATATCGTTATTAAATGCATTAATAAAAAATTTCGATTCTATACATCTAAGGAAAAGATACCTTCATGTGTTTTGTACAATGTAAGAAAAAGGTTTTGGATAGACAGCTGATTCAGCTACTTGATGCGATGCATGACGCAAGTGTTGGAAATACAATTATGATGATGGCAAAACGATTCTTAATTATTTTAATAAAAAAATGGAGAACAGAAGCAATCCCAAATTACCTTTAATATCAACTCCCGAATAACTTCCGAACTGCCTTGCCTGCCCGCTTGAATTAAGTATCAGGCAAGGCACTTACCTTTAAACTACTAATTCTGAATGAATTTTGATTTGAACATTATAATTCCTACACAATTATGACATAGGTTACTCTAAAGATAACAGATAATTGTTGACATAAATTCTAAATATGGTATAATTTATCCAATTAATTGATTGAGTTATTTTTCTATTAAACCAGAAAAATTATCTTGATTTATGTTTTTATGTTTAGTATAATAACAAAATAATTTAAGGGGGAAAAATTATGCTTGAAAAACCGAGAAAGAAGAAAATCATAGAATCATTCAAGGTTCACTCAACAGACACAGGCTCGCCGAACGTGCAAATAGCTATAATGACTGAAAGGATAAACCAGCTAAGCGAGGAGCATTTTAAAAAGTATCCTAAGGACCATGCTTCAAGAAGAGGACTTCTTAGACTTGTAAGTAAAAGAAGACAACTTCTAAATTATTTAAAGGAGAAAAATCCAAAGAGCTATTCTGAAATTATAGGAAAGCTGGATATAAGAAAGTAAAAAATGAATGAAATTAGAATCGACATAGAAGGTAAGCCGCTGATTATAAAGACAGGGGAATTAGCAAAACAATCGTCTGGTGCCGTAACAGTTCAATACGGTGAAACAGTTATTTTGGCTACTGCAAATGCAAATTTAACTCCGCAGGAACCTAAGTATTTTCTTCCGCTTACGGTTGACTATCGCGAGAGAACATATGCAGCGGGAAAGATTCCCGGTGGTTTTTTTAAAAGAGAGGGAAGGCCGAGAGAAAAAGAAATATTAACCTCAAGAATGGTAGATAGGACAATAAGACCGCTTTTTCCAGAAAATTATTTCTGTGAAACACAGGTTGGTGTTACGCTTTTATCTTCGGATATACAAAATGATTCCGATGTTTTATCGGTAATCGGTGTTTCTGCCGCACTTCTTCAATCGGGTGTACCGTATTTTATACCGGTTGCAGCAGTAAGAGTCGGAAGAATAGATGGAAAGTTTGTTATAAATCCAACATTTTCAGACAGGGAAAAATCAGACGTAGATTTATTCATATCTGCAACTGAAAAAGGTATAGTAATGCTGGAAGGCGGACCAAACGAAATTGACGAAAAAACAATAATAGATGCTATAAAATTTGGACTCGGTTTCATACCCGAGTTAATTAATAAGCAGAAAGAGTTTATAAATCCTAATAAGGCAGCATTTAAGGCACCCATTATTGATGAAACCGTTAAAAACGAAATAACAAAAAATTATAAAGAAAAAATTAATGATGCAGTGAGAATTCACGAAAGAAAAGAAAGAGAATTAAAAATAAATGAAATAATGGTTCAGGCAAAGTTGAATTTTCCGGAAAAAGAAAATGATGTTGAAAACGTCATAGAAGAATTAATCCAAAAAGAAGCACGTAATATGATAGTAAATCTCGGGGTTAGATCTGACGGTCGTAAACCCGACGAGATAAGAAACATAGATTGTAAAATAGGGGTTCTACCGCGCACACACGGTTCAGCAGTTTTTACACGCGGCCAGACACAAGCGCTTGCAACCACAACGCTTGGCACACCGCAGGATATGCAGATAATGGATGAACTTGAGGGTGAATATAAAAAAAGATTTATGCTTCATTATAATTTTCCTTCATTTGCAGTCGGTGAAGTAAAACCCGAGAGAGGTCCCGGAAGACGCGAAATAGGACACGGAGCTCTTGCGGAAAAATCACTAGAAAAGGTTTTACCTTCCGAAGAAAATTTTCCTTATGCAATAAGAATTGTTTCGGATATTCTTGAATCTAACGGTTCTTCTTCCATGGCTACGGTATGCGGCGGTTCACTTGCTTTAATGGATGCTGGTATCCCGATTAAATCCGGAGTGGCCGGAATAGCAATGGGATTGATGACCGAAGGTGATAAATATGTTATTCTGACGGATATACAGGGACTCGAAGACCATTACGGTGATATGGATTTTAAAGTTGCAGGGACAAGGGTAGGTATAACCGGAATACAGATGGACATTAAAATAGATTCGGTCAAAATGAATATTTTAGAAGAAGGGCTTGAAAAAGCAAAAATAGCAAGATTAAAAATTCTTGATATTATGGACAAAACAATATCTCAATCCAAGAGTGCGCTTTCTGAATATGCACCTAAAATGATTACAATAATGATTGATGTTGCAAAGATAAAAGACGTTATTGGTTCAGGCGGTAAAATTATAAGAAAAATAATTCAGGATACAGGTGCTGAAATTAATATTGAGGATGACGGTAAGATAACTATATCTGCAGTAAACAGCGAATCGCTGAATATGGCAAAACAAAGGATAGAAGACATTACTGCCGATGTCGAAGTCGGTAAAATATATAAAGGCAAAGTTGTTTCAATTACAAACTTCGGAGCATTTGTTGAAGTTTTGCCAAACAAGGACGGGTTAGTTCATATTTCCCAGATAGAAGAAAAAAGAGTTGAAAAAGTTGAGGATGTATTAAAATTAGGTGATGAAATATGGGTGAAAGTAATGGAAGTAGACAAGCAGGGCAGAATCAATCTTTCCAGAAAACAAGCAATGAAAGAAATGGAAAAAAAATAAAAGAAATTGAAGAAATTCTTTCCGCATATAACTTTATGAAGGCGGAAGGGCTTTTAGAGATTGAATATGTTTCTGATGATACAAAATTTAAATTAAAGCGTAAAAATATTGCCGTTTCTTCCGCTAATTATTTTATAAAGGAAAGGAATAAAGAAGAAGAGAAAAAAGAAGAGGTTATCCGAGATGCTATAAGCATAAGGACGCCGCTTTCAGGTACTTTTTATGCTACGCCTAAGCATGGTGAACCACCGTATGTAAATGTCGGAGATACGGTTGAAGAAGGGAAAACTGTGTGCATAATTGAAGCAATGAAAGTAATGAATGAAATAAAGGCCGATACAAAATGCAAAATATTAAAAATATTGGCTGTCAATGCCAAACCCGTTTCTACAGGTGAGGTTCTTTTTTTGGTTAAGCCGATATAGAAGGTTAGAAGGAGGAATTGGTTTTATGATGACGGAAATTGGTTTCACCGCAGGAAAGATTTGGAAGTATTTGGATAAAAACGGAGAAGTTACGGCATTAAAGCTTAAATCGGCATTAGGAATAACAAATACTGTTTTGTATATGGGTATTGGCTGGCTTGCGAGAGAAAACCAAGTAAATATTGTTGAATATGCAAAAGGATATAAAATATCTTCAAAGAAATAAAATCCATAGCATAAAATAATTATTGCAAGCAGAATTCAGTGAGAATTTAAAATTAAGTTTGCTAATAATTAAATTTTAGCGGGATAAATCCCGTTAGAAAATGTTGTGGAATAAACATTCCACATTTACTAAAATTTTAATGATGTTTTATGAATCTTTTTTACTCGGACTTATCCAGGGCATAACTGAGTTTCTTCCTATTTCCTCAAGTGGTCATTTGGTAATCTTTCAAAAAATATTAAATGTAGGTAATCAGATTGAATTTGATGTTTTTTTGCACTTTGCAACGGTTTTTGCTATTATAATATTTTTCAGAAAAGATGTAATTGAATTAATCAAAGGTTTATTCGGCAAAAGCACAATCGGCAAAAAAATGGTTTTGGGCATAATAATCGGTTCTATTCCCACCGCAGTTATAGGTTTTATATTTAAAGATTTTTTTGAAGCAAAGTTTGGACAACCGGGAATTGTTTCGGTAATGTTAATATGCACAGGTTTGATTTTGTGGTTTTCGGAAAAATTTTCAAAATCGGATATTTTTAATAAAAATTATACATCGACAAAAATGCTCGATTACTTGCTGATAGGATTGGCACAAGGTATAGCAATAATGCCGGGGATTTCTCGCTCCGGCGCAACTATATCTATGGCGCTACTTCTGGGTTTGAAAAAGGAATGGGCTTTCAAATACTCTATGCTTTTATCAATACCTGCGGTTTTAGGTGCAGGCATCTTGGAAATGGAAAAGGTTAAAATAACATCTCAATATTTTCTCGGAGGAATTATAGCCTTTTTTTCCGGAATATTAGCTTTATATGTTTTATCAAAAATCGTAGTATCAAAAAAATTACATAATTTTTCATATTACCTTTGGTTAGTAGGCATTTTAGGATTAATTTTTATATGAAAAGAAATGATATTCGTGGTTTAATATTAATTGTATTAGGTATTCTATTCCTATGGTTCTTATCTTTTCCGCAGCATTCAGGAATCGTAGGTTTTCATTTAAAAAAAATAACAGGTGTAGTATTTGGTAAGGCATCGTATATATTCCCGTTCATACTATTATGGATAGGTATAAAACTTTCGTTCAACAAGAAATTGAATAGTACTAATATTAAATTTGTATCCGATATATTTATTATAGTATGCATCTGTACAATCCTTTCCCTTATAACCAAAGATCTGCCGAATAAAAATTTTGGCGGTTTTGTCGGTAAATATTCTGAAATCGGATTAAAAAAAACCGTAGGAACTTTTGGTGGCTGGGTTGTTACATTAGGTGTATTAATGATTTCAATATTTCTAACAACCGGAATATCCTTTGAAGATTTTTCTTATTATTTGGCAAAATATTTAAAGCCGAAAAAGAGAAGAACATTGGCTGACATAGATTCAAAAGACAGAGAACTTCCTAAAGTATCAATTCCTAAACCCGTTGTTATAGAAAAAGAAGAGCCGATAGAAATTATTAAGACGAAAGAACCTAAAATTGTTAGAGAAAAAATAGATAATAAAGTATACAAATCTGATTTGCAGGCTAAAGATAAAAAAACAGATTTGACCGAAAGTAATCAAATAGAATATAAGTTGCCATCAATAGAGCTTTTAGACGAACCTAAAAGCGTAGAGACCCAGGTTTTAGAAGACGAACTTCGCGAATGTTCAGAAAAACTAATAAAAACACTATCAGACTTTGGAATAACCGCTACTATGGATTCAATAAATCCCGGACCCGTAATAACAAGATATGATATAGTATTAGCACCAGGCACGAAAGTGAATTCAATAACTAATCTTTCAAATGATATTGCTCTTGCAATGAAAACGGAATCAATAAGAGTTCTTGCTCCAATCCCGGGAAAATCTGCCGTAGGTATTGAGATACCGAATCCTAAACAGGCGGTTGTAGGAATAAAAGATATTATTGTATCGGACAAGTTTAAATCTTCAAAATCGCTGCTGACTTTTGCATTCGGAAAAACAACTTCAGGAGAACCATTCTGTGATGACCTTGCACCTATGCCGCATCTTTTAATAGCAGGTGCCACAGGTAGCGGAAAATCAGTATGCATTAATTCAGTTATTTTATCGTTTCTTTTCAGGGCTAAACCGGATGAACTAAAATTTTTGATGATAGACCCGAAACGGTTGGAACTTCCGGTATACGAAGGGATACCCCATCTGTTTGTTCCGGGTAAAAAAGCAGCCGAAGTATCCGTAATAACTGATGCGAAAGAAGCTGCAAATGCTTTAGGACTACTTGTTAAAGTTATGGAACACAGATATAAAACCTTTGCAAAAAGAGCCGTAAGGAATATTGACGGTTATAATGAACTAATGGCAAAGGAAGGCGGTAAAAAAGAATATTATATTGTTGTAATTATTGATGAACTTGCCGATTTGATGCTTATTGCCTCTAAAGATGTTGAGGAATCAATAACACGTCTTGCACAGATGGCAAGAGCCGTCGGAATTCATCTTATTCTTGCAACACAGAGACCGTCAGTTGATGTAATTACAGGTGTAATTAAAGCTAATCTGCCTGCAAGGATATCTTTCCAGGTGCTTTCTAAAACCGATTCGCGCGTGGTTTTGGATGTAAACGGCGCTGAGGATCTTTTGGGAAGGGGCGATATGCTTTATTTACCGACCGGATATTCAAGACCATTAAGATTGCAAGGTAATTATGTCTCCCTTAAGGAAATTGAACGAGTGGTGAAATTTATTAAAAAGCAAGCAAAACCGGAATACGAAGATATTTTTGAAACCATAGTTGCTACTGAAAAGAAGGAGATGTCTCTTGAAGCCAAGAACGAGCTTGTTCGTGCGCTGAAGCTTGCAATGGAAAGAAGAAGAATTTCATATGATTTGTTAAAAACAAACGGGTTTGGCAATCGGGCGGCCGATGTTTTAAGTCGTCTTGAAGTTGAGGGATTTATAAGGAAACCGGATGGTACAAACAAATGGGAAGTATTTATAGATAGAATCGGAGAATTTCTGGCAAAAGAGGGACAAGTATGAAAAAGTTAATATATTTTGTTAGTGTTATATTGTTTTTATTCAATAGTTTATTATGTGCTCAAACCATAGATGATGTTCTTAGAAAAATGGAAAAGGCAGATTCTGAACTTACCGATTTATCTTTTTCTTTAATTCAAGAAGTATTTATCACAATCACTCAGGAAAAATCAAGCATAACAGGTAATGCCGTTTTTAAAAAACCGGATTTATTCAAAATTGAATATGCAAAGCCTGAAAAGCAGATAATTGTGTGTGACGGAAAGAAAATATTTTTTTATCAAAAGGAATTTAATCAGGTTATGATTGAAGATTGGAAATCTCTTTCGGATAAAGGCAATTTTCCCAAGGGAATATATGATTTTTCTTCTACAATAGCGGATTTAAGAAAAAAATATGATATTTCCTTGATAAAGGATGAAGGGAAAAATTATATTATTTCCTTGGTACTGAAGGAAAAACAGATGCAGAATATGGTTATTAATCTCTGGGTTTCAAAAGAAAACTATTTAATAGAAAAAACAGAAATAAAGACTGATACGGTTGTTTCAACCGTTAGTATGTCTGATATTAAAATAAACAAGGGAATAAAGGACTCGGTTTTTAAATTCAAAATTCCGAAAGGTGCAAGTATAATAACATCGCCCTTCTAACAGGCAAGTATAAATGAAAAGTTAAAATAAAAATTAAGACATAAAGGTTCAATTTTAATTTAAACTTTAAACTTTTAATTGGTTCTATTATGGATATTGGTTTAACTTTAAAACAGAAGCGTCAAGAATTGGGAATTTCATTTGATGAAATATCCGCAAAAACGCTTATTAATACAAAGTATCTTGATGCACTTGAAAATAATAGATATTCGGATATTCCTACAGAAGTGATGCTTTTAGGATTTTTAAGTAATTATTCCACTTATTTAGGATTAAATGCAAATGAACTAATTACCGAGTATAAAAAGGAACATCCTGCCAACGTAAGAACTCAAATAACACAAATAAAATTAAAAGATGTTCCGATTCCGAATAAACAGATGTTCAAAATTAATATAAAGTACATAATTATTATTATTTCCGTTTTATTATTATTTTATGGCATTTATTCATTGATTCATTTAGGTTCAGAACAAAAAACCGAAGAAGTTAAAATAAGCAGTACCGGTGAACAAGCTATAAATAAAAATATACTTGAAGTAAGGACAACTGAGGATGTATGGGTAAGGATTAAAGAAGGTGAAAATCCGATATTTGAAGGTATTTTACCGCCGAATACCATTAAGGCATTTGAATCAACAGATGAATTTAAAATACGGATAGGCAATATGATGGGTATAACTCTGATATTTAACGGTAATCCTGTAGAACTTACTAAAAGCAAATTAGTAGGAGAAATAAAATTACCCTAAGGAAACTTTATAAATGAATCTTGCAAACAGAATTACTATTTTTAGAATCTTACTGGTCCCTTTTTTTATTTTATTAATGATATATAACACTTTTCCAATGCGTTTAAGTGCTCTACTGGTTTTCATAATTGCATCAATAACAGATACGATTGACGGTTATATGGCAAGAAAATACGGCACTGTAACTGACTTTGGTAAATTTTTAGATCCTCTTGCAGACAAATTACTTGTTTCGGCTGCGTTAATATCATTTGTTCAAATAAAGGAATTAAGTATTCCTGCATGGATGGTTACTGTAATTATTTCAAGAGAATTTATAATTACCGGTATTAGGACGGTTGCCACATCAAAAAATATAATTATTCCGGCAGCGCTATCGGGTAAATTTAAAACAACTTTCCAGATGATAGCGATAGTAATAATACTTGCTATTTTATGCTTAGATTCTTTTCTTCAAACATACTTAGAAAAAGATTATTCCAACATACCTCAATTAAAACTGATTCCATACATACTTATGTTTATAACTACAATACTTACCCTCGTTTCCGGATTTAGTTACATTTTCAAACATAAATATCTTTTTACTGATAAATAATTTAATTGTTGAAAAATCTAACAACCAATGATTACAACGATTAGGAAAATAGATTGCATTCATCCCTGAACCACTCACTTCATTCGGGTTCAGGGAAAATCTCAGTAATCAGTTATTAAAAACATAGTAATCAAAAGCAATATGTTTTTCTCTAATAAAATAAAATTTTTTGTAAAATTATTTGCCTCAGGTTTTACTATAGGTTATATTCCTATTGCCCCCGGTACATTCGCAACATTATTAGCGGTTGCATTTTGGTGGTATTTGCCTCGCAGCTATTTTTATATCTTAACGATACTATTATTCTTGATATCAATATATGTTTGTGGCAAGGCTGAAAAAATTTACGGGAATAAAGACGATAAACGGATAGTAATTGATGAAATTATTGGCTATTTTACCGCGATTATATTCTTGCCGAAAAGCTTTCTTGTTTTAATATTAAGCTTTGTTTTATTCAGATATTTTGATATTAAAAAACCTTTATTTATCAAATCGGTTCAAAATTATAATGGAAGTTTAGGCATATTATCCGATGATTTAATATCCGGAATATTAACTAATATCATAATACGGATTATTTTACTATGCAAATAATAAAAATACCTGTTGGATATCTTGAAGCAAATTGTTATATTGTTTTCAGCAAAAAAAATAGAGATGCAGTAATTATTGACCCGGGTGGTGATGCTGATTTAATTTTATCTGCAATCAATAAAAATCAACTAAAGCCTTTAATAGTAATTAATACGCATAACCATTTTGATCATATAGGTGCCAATAAGGAAATAACTGAAAGATTTAAAATAAATCTATTTGTACCGGATAAAGACGGGCAGATTGAGATTTTCGGTTCACATAAAATTAAATTTATTCTAACACCCGGACATACATCAGACGGTATATGTTTGCACATAGAAAACCATTTATTTTCTGGTGATACTCTTTTTGCAGGTTCAATAGGTCGTACGGACATTGGCGGCAATACTAAGCAAATACTGCAATCAATAAAAACCAGAATATTTACTTTGCCTAAAGAAACAATCGTTCATCCCGGTCATGGTCCAGATACCACTGTTGAAGAAGAAATGAGTAATAATCCCTTTTTTAATGGATAGTGATGTAGTGCGATAGTGCGATAGTGCGATAGTGCGGTAGTGGGATAGAATTAAACTATTACATTATAATTTTACATATTTCAATGCACAATTCTCGCCATCGCACAAACGGACTATCGCACACCACTAAATAATCTTGATTATACTAACTTTATCAACATAACAAATGCGATTAATTTTATGAGGATATTTTGTGGAAAATGAAGATTTCTTAAACAAATTCATTTCATATATAACGGTTGAAAAAGGTCTTGCTAAAAATACAGCTATATCATATAAACGGGATATCAAAGATTATTTTACTTACTTAAAAAAGCATTTTCTTTCACTTTTAAATATAACGGAAGAACAAATAACTGATTACCTATGGGAAAAAAAACTCGCCAAAAAATCAACCTCAACCATATTTAGAAACCAGGAAGCTATAAAAGGATTTTATAAATTTCTTTATATTGAAGAATATATTAAATCAAATCCTGCCGAACAGCTGAAATCCCCGAAATTGGAAAAATATTTACCTGATACGTTGACAATAGAAGAAGTAGATAAACTTTTAACTACGGCTAATATTGAAAAATCCAAAGGAATAAGAAACAAAGCGATTTTAGAGACATTATATGCAACCGGAATGCGTGTGTCCGAATTAACTGAATTAAAAACTTCCGATACAAACTTGGATGTAGGTTTCATAAAATGTTTAGGCAAAGGTTCAAAAGAAAGAATAATTCCTTTAGGTTCCAAAGCCATAGAAGCAATAAGAAAATATTTAAATATAAAAAAAGCTACCAATAGCGATTCTCTTTTTGTCAATCCGTCGGGTAAAAAGTTTTCAAGAATATCTATTTGGAAAATAATAAAAAAATCAGCAAACATAGCAGGAATAACAAAAAGAATCAGTCCGCATACTTTAAGGCATTCCTTTGCCTCCCATATCTTAGAGAGAGGGGCAGATTTAAGAACAATACAGGAAATGCTTGGTCATTCCTCAATATCCACAACCCAGATATATACCCATGTTGATAAAAAATTTCTAAAAAACCAGCATAAAAAATTTCACCCTAGGGGCTAGTGAGTCCGCCAGCTGGCGGAGTGTGGTTGTGGGATGGTGGGATAGTGGGTGGTAAGTAGTGACAGTCCTGCCTGTAGTTGCCAATCTTGCTTGGCTGTCATACTGAGTGCAACGCCTGCCCGCCTACGGTTCCTTGTCCGCCATAGATTCAGTGGCGGAAGTGGCGGGAAGTATCTCGTATTAAAAAGAAGGATTAAATGAACAAATTAAATATAAAACCTGAAAATGCGTTTTTATGTTTAGCTGGTTTTTTTGGGATATTATTTATATTTATAACGCCACCATTTCAATCCCCGGATGAACAGGAACATTTTTACCGTACATATCAGGTTTCAGAATTACAATTAGTTGCTCAAAAAGAAAATGAAAAAGTTGGGGGATACCTACCTAAATCTTTAAAAGATATCGCTCAAATAACAATGGATGACATTCCGTTCCATCCTGAAAAAAAAGCGAGTATTCATACCATATTATCAGTTTTTAAAATACCCTTGAATGCATCAAACAAGGAATTTACTGAATTTTCTACAGCAATATACTCTCCGATTATTTATATTCCGCAGTCAATTGGAGTATTAATAGGTAAAATACTCAAACTCTCTCCGATTAAACTTATGTATTTAGGCAGAATATCTAACTTGGCTTTCTGGATTTTGTCGGTATTCGTGGTTATTAGAATAATCCCTGTTTTAAAGTGGACGTTTTTTATACTTACGCTTATGCCGATGTCTATATTTTTGGCCGCTTCTTTGTCCGGGGATACCGTAACAAACAGCTTGATATTTTTGTTTATTGCTGTTGTGCTGAGGATTGCATATCGGGAAGAAAAAAATATTAGTAGGAATAATTTTATTTTTTTATTTTTTTTGGCTTTAAGCATTTCAATGACCAAGCAAATCTATTTTTTAATTCCTGCTCTGATATTATTGATACCCCCGGATATGTTCGGAGGGAGAAAAAAATATTATCTTTCGTTCATATCGATTGTATTGCTTTGTATTTTTTTGGCAGTCAGATGGCATCTGATAGCGAGAGATTTTATAGTTCCTGTGCGGCCTGACATATCGGTTAAAGGGCAGATTTTGTATGTTTTGGAAAATCCTATGAAGTTTGTTGTTGCTGCAGTAAAAACGCTGTCAAGTAAAAAATTCATCAGCCATTTTGTGGGGCAGCTCGGCTGGCTGGATACGAATATGTCATGGTTTTTTATAATTCCGTATTTCATGTTGCTTTTTTTGGTTGCTTTGACGGAATACCAAGAAAAAATATATATAAATATGAACCAAAAAATAATAATATCCGCGATATCTATAGCAACCGTATTATTGATATGTCTTGCGACATATATCACCCTAACTCCAGTCGGGAATGACAGGATACACAGGATTCAAGGCAGATATTTTATACCCATTGCACCGCTTTTGTTCCTACTTTTATACAATCATAAGACCAAATTTTCTTTCAAATGGAAAGAATTGGCAATTATTTGTATTTCAGTTATTTCCCTAATTTATACAATAATTGTTCTAATCAGAAGATATTATATATAGTTAATAAACTCCGATAGAAAACAATCAATAAACTAAACAAATTTTTTGAAATAATTATTATTGCATTATCATCGTAGTTGCTTATCTTGCTTGTCCGCCAGTGATTCAGTGTGGATTCCGTATAACTACGGTATGCCCCGTTAGTAATGTAGTATATATTGTTTATTAGATATACAATAGTTAGAATTTAATATAATCAACATTACTTTACGGGATATATCCTTAATCATCTCCGCCCTATATGGGCGAGACCTCGTCCCTTCGGGCGGGCAGTTGGTGACCTATATGTTTTATCCGCCTACGATAATCATT
>DMMW01000077.1:0-234 GCA_003452965.1 Elusimicrobiota bacterium | reverse complement strand
ATAGATAACCACGGCTATTCGCCTTCGCCAGCTGGCGAATCTATGAAATATCTATGGCGGATTATTTTTTTTGGCATCCAGTTGGTGGACTGCGAGGATTTATCCGCCTACGATAGTCATTTCATAGATAACCACGGCTATTCGCCGTAACTATGAAATATCTATGGCGGATTATTTTTTTTGGCATCCAGTAGGGGACGCAAAAAAAATAACTTGACATGGCATTTTCGCCAA
>DMMW01000002.1:148364-148933 GCA_003452965.1 Elusimicrobiota bacterium | reverse complement strand
ATCTCCAAAAAATTATTTATTTTCTTAAACAATTTTATCTATCTGCTTCTTAAGTTCAGGTATTTTATTTCTAATAATATCCCACAAGACATCATTATCGATTTCAAAATAATGATGTATAAGAATATCCCTAAAACCCGCTATTTTCTTCCATTCTATTTCTTTATGCTTTTTTCTTATTTCTTCAGGTACTTTTTTAACTGCTTCACCAATTATCATAAGATTTTTCATAACAGCATCAACAAGCATATTATCATTAATGAATGCGCTAAAAGATTTATCTTTAACATACTCTAAAATCTTATGCGTACAATCCTTAATATCTTTTAAAAATATTTGATAATTTCTCTTAGACATAAATAGTTTGAGACAAAATATTTTTTTTCAATTCCTTCCTTATTACATTTTTTAATACAAGATCTATTTTATTCTTCAGTAATTTCTTTAGAAAAAAACCTAATTCCATATAATTATCATATGTTTTGCAATTTTTCTGAAAATTTACCAAAATATCTATATCGCTTTTCTTATTAGCTTCACCCCGGACATAAGAACCAAAAATACCGATT
>DMMW01000002.1:148019-148275 GCA_003452965.1 Elusimicrobiota bacterium | reverse complement strand
CATAAGAACCAAAAATACCGATTTCCTTAACACCGTATTTACTTTTAAGTATCGGTTTATATTTTTTTAAGGTTTCCTTGGTTTCCTTTAAGCTTTTCATATATTTTTATTATACAACTTTTTTCTATTCTACCACTAAAATATTAAATTTTAATAATTTTATTATATAGTAGCAATTTGTTCCTGAACTTTTTTTCTAAATTCTAAAGACGCTTTTATTTTATGAAATGGACTACTTGTTCCACCTGTATCTTTA
>DMMW01000002.1:143559-147745 GCA_003452965.1 Elusimicrobiota bacterium | reverse complement strand
TACAATTTTGGAATTATGACACAGTCTGGAATCGGGACGAACCTATTTAATATAAGTTATTAATATATATAACTCAAGCTTTTTCAAAAATTCCTGCTCAAGCATTAGTTCCTCTCAATCTTACCTCATTTCTATTCTTAATCTTATCTCCAATTATTATAACAGCAGTTATAGATTTTTTAAGCGTTTAAAAAACATCGTTTAGTGAAAAACCTTGATTTTTCAGATAATTTATCATTCTATCTATGATAGATAACGCACAACCACAGTAATTAAATAGAACCGTCCCTATTATTTGTTTTTTAATGCGGCTATTCCCGGTAGTTCTTTGCCTTCTAAGAATTCAAGTGATGCACCGCCACCGGTGGAAATATGTGACATTTTGCTGGCAACACCTGCATTTTTAACTGCAGAAACGCTATCACCACCGCCAATAATTGATATTGCACCCTTTGATGTTGAATCTGCAATCGCTTTACAAATTGTATATGTTCCTGTAGCGAATTTATCTATTTCAAATACACCCATCGGACCATTTAATACAATTGTTTTTGCTTTTGCGATTACCGAACTGTATATAGCCTGTGTCATTGAACCTATGTCAACACCCATCCAGCCATCTTTTATTTCAAGTCCTTGACTTTCTTCAGAACTCGCATCCTGATCAATCTTATCCGCTATTATATGGTCTACCGGCATAAGAAATCTGATTTTACTCGATTTTTTTAATAGTTCTTTTGCTAAATCGAGTTTATCTTCTTCAACACGCGATTTACCGGTTTTTATTCCCATTGCTCTTAGAAACGTGTATGCCATTGCTCCACCAATAAGAATTACATCCACTTTGTTTAAGAGGTTTTCTATCACACCGATTTTATCGGATACTTTTGCACCGCCCAATATTGCAACAAACGGTCTTGCCGGATTCTGCATTGCACCGCCGAGATATTTTATTTCTTTTTCAAGCAAAAATCCTGCAGCTGAAGGTAAAAATTTGTTTACACCCGCCGTTGATGCATGCGCACGATGGACTGTACCGAAAGCATCCTGAACAAAAAATTCTGCAAGTTCTGAAAGCTGTTTTGCAAAATTTTCATCATTCTTTTCTTCTTCAGGATGAAAACGCAAATTTTCAAGTAGCAAGACCTCTTTTGATTTAAGACCATCAGCAAGTTTTTTTACTTCAGGACCTATGCAATCAGAAGCAAACTTAACATCTTGTTTTAACAATTCTGACAATCTCTTCGCAACAGGTTTTAAAGAATATTCAGTCGCTACCTTCCCTTTAGGACGTCCCAAATGGGAGCATAAAATTATCTTACAATTATTATCAAGTAAATATTTTAGAGTCGGTATCGATTCCTTTATTCTTGTGTCATCGGTAATATTCTGTGATTTGTCCAAAGGAATATTGTAATCAACCCTTACCAATACTTTTTTACCCTTTAGGTCAACGTCTTTAATTGTAAGTTTCGCCATATTTCCCCCTACCTATTTATAAAGTGTAAAGTGAGCGAGCAAGAAATTTTCGTAGAGCCTTGAGGAGCGACTAAAACATTCAGGAGCGACGATTAGAGCGAGTCCGACAGTGCGGGTCGGACGAGCGTATCAAGAAAATTTACTTGCGAGCGATTATTAGATGCCTTTTTTCATTATAAATTCAATCAAATCAACTACTCTATTTGAATATCCCCATTCATTGTCATACCATGCAAGAACCTTAACAAAATTGTCGCCGATTACTTTTGTAAGTTTCGCATCAAAGTATGATGAAAGAGCGCAATGATTGAAATCTATTGAAACTAACGGTTCTTCGGTATAACCGAGTATGCCTTTCATTGGACCTTCCGAGGCTTTTTTCATTTCGGCGTTAATTTCTTCTGCAGTCGCATTCTTTTTCAAGGTGCATGTTAAATCAACGATAGAAACGTTCGGGGTAGGAACACGGATTGCAAAACCGTCCAATTTACCTTTTAAATCCGGAATAACCAATGAGATTGCTTTTGCTGCGCCTGTTGATGTCGGAATCATTGATACAGCAGCTGCTCTTGCACGACGCATGTCTGAATGTGCCATATCCTGTAACCGCTGGTCGTTTGTATATGCGTGAATTGTAGTCATTAGACCTTTTTCGATTCCCCAGTTATCATTGAGAACTTTTGCGAAAGGTGCTAAACAGTTCGTTGTGCAAGATGCATTTGATATCACATTGTGATTCTTTGGATCATATTTATCGTCATTTACACCCAGGACTATTGTTATATCTTCACCTTCAGCCGGAGCAGAGATAATTACTTTTTTTGCACCGCCCTTTGTTATGTGGTTTTCTGCACCCTTTACTTCTTTACCTTTTTTGTTTACACCATCTTTTTTTACTGTGAAAAGTCCGGTTGATTCAACAACAATTTCCACTCCCAAATCTTTCCAAGGAAGTTCTCCCGGATCTTTTTTGCTTAATACTTTAATTTTTTTTTCGTTTACAGAAATTATATCTGTACCTTCCGCTTTTACATCACCGGGAAATTGGCCATGAACTGAATCATATTTTAGAAGATGTGCATTTGCCTTTGCATCAAACAAATCATTCACCGCAACCAGTTCTATGTTCTTGCTGTTTTTTTCCAGCAACGCTCTCGCTACTAAACGCCCAATCCTACCAAAACCATTAATACCAACTTTCATTCTCCCTCCATAAAATCTGATTACACAGATTTATAATACTGATTACACCGATTAGAATCAAATATGTATAAATTTGAAGATGTTTCTTAATCTGCGCAATCTCTTCTGTTAATCGTTATATCATTGATTGTTGTTTTTATACAATCAAATATTTTTAAGATGATATAAAATTTATGCTCAAAAGTCAAGCCCTCAGAGAAAAATTGTCAAGCCAAAATAGAAATTTAAGTTAATAGTTCCTATCTTGAAGTTCATTGTAATAGAACAACTGATTCAGGACTAAGTATACAGCACACAGAAAACAGAATTTACTCATTAATAGTTATTTTCTATCCCACTATCGCACTATCGCACTATCGCACTATCCCCCGCCACTTCCGCCACTACAACTTTGGCGGACAGGGAACCTTCGGCGGGCAGGCACTATCGCACTAATCACTTAGAAGGCTATTGAGAGAGCAGCGGAGACTTCTATTGTGTAATAATCGTCCAGTTTATTTGAACGGTTTTTATAGAGTGAACTTGCCGAGCCAATATCCACTTTAAGATTATCGGATATTGTATAATCTGCACTTAGTGATAATGAATATGCATCCGTGTTATTATTTGCTACTTTATTATCTATAATCTTTGAATATTTTATGTTACTTGTTGTCGTTAAACGATTCTTTAAATCCAATATCGTAGATGTAAACGGTATTTTCCAAGTAATAGGTTTTGAAACATCATAGTTTATACCCATAGAATAAGAATGATTCACAGAATCCTGCAATATACTCGGCGTACCATCAACAGAGAAATCTTTTCTCCAATCGTATCTCGGAGTAAAACGCCAATCACCCACCCTGAATCCTACCTGAAACGCTGCGTTTTGAGATTTCAAATCACCTGTAACTTTTTCTTGTATTGTTTCTATAGATGTAGCGGTTGATGTTCCTATATTGTAATCTGTTGTTAAATTAAATTCTGTAGAAACACTATACGAAGTATAACAATCAAATTTTCTTATAAGATTAAATCTGTAATCGTATGAGTTTGAAATAGCTCTCGAGAAACTGATTTCCCTGCCAAAAGTAAAATTATGCGCTGTTCTCTTGGAGTGTTTTATACTTGCCTGCGTATCGGACAGATATTTATCAATAAATAATATTTTTTCTGTTTCTGAAATTCCAGCCGATATATCAGGCCAGTTCCTGCTAACTGTCCGGCTTTTTGTACCAGTTTCATCACGCTTTGTATCCGTTTTTGAAAATGCTGAGGATGTAGTTATAGTATTTATCGGAGATAAACGACCGTTTAATTTTAAAAATTCAAAAGGCAACCATCTTGCGTTAGTTCTGTAAGTATCTGAAATTGTTTGTGATTTCATTTTTGCTTCAATATTATTAAACGCTAACGATTTTCTAATCCATAACCTATTATAAATATACTCCTGTTTACCGACTTTGTCGTATGAATCACCATCACTTATATCATACGAGGAATTTATAGAAAGAGTATTTAG
>DMMW01000002.1:11053-143232 GCA_003452965.1 Elusimicrobiota bacterium | reverse complement strand
AATCGCTTTTTTTCCCTAATTACCACAAATCTATAATTAGGTGTTAGAGATAGGTTAGAAAACGGCTTTATTCCAAACCAATTGTTTGTCCATACTAACGGAGTAAAATTTGTTCTACCTGAATATTCGTTTGTGTATGTCAGCAAATCCCAATCGGTTGTTCTTTTCAATAAATCACTGAAATTTGCCATTTTTTCCTGTGTTTTGCCCCTGAAGGCATCAGTTCGTGAATATGAAGCAGATACATCGTTCGGAGTAACATAAATCTTAAGCGGACTTACATAATCCATTGTTCCGCTAAACGTATTTGTATCATCACGTTGATATAAACTATTGGAATCTGTTATTGATTTTGAATATGATGCACCTGCCCTGGGCAATAAAGGAATTGTAACTGAAGTTGAAGTATTTCCCGAAACTGTTACTACCTTACCTTCGTCTAATACCGAAACTAAATTTTGACTTCCTGTTTGATATGCTGAAGGTGTTACTGTATATACTTTGGAAACAGAAGTGTTCAAGGGTGCCGATATCCATCTTAGGAATGACGGTTTTAACAACCATATTTGTGGCATGCTGAAATAAGCGTTAATTTCTTCGTGATCTTGATTTGAGATTTGTGTAGTAAGCGTTTGAAAGTCACGATTGATATATCTATACTTTCCACCGAAACTTGCCCAATCAGGAACTGTGAAGTCTATATTTTCTCTGTGAGCATATCCGTTCAGTTTCTGAGATTGGTCCAGATAAATTTCATTTATCCATATTTCACCATCGTTAATTTGTAACCCCGTATCATTACGAACTAAGATTTTTATTTGAGATATATTAGTCAACGATGGTATTCCAACAATATTAATAATTCCTTCATTACAAGTAATCGTATCAGGTTTTGAATCTTTATTTAAATCAACCAAATATAATGTTATCTTTTTCCAGCCAAGCCAATTCGGAGTTATTTGGTGTTCGTAATATGCAGATTCAGCGCCGAATTGTATCACAAATGTCGCACCCTTTGAATTATCACCCCATAAGAAATATGTAATTTCCTTGTGCTTTGAATAATCAGCCACTCTGAAAGTAGACTTAGTAGTAGCTGTAGAACCACTGTCAAGAGTATACTTTAACGATAATGCCTGTTCTTTTTTTTCATCTAAGTCAATTGTTTCAAGATTATATAAATCTTTATATATTGATGGAAAATGATCATACAAAGGAGTATAACCCGAATTTTCAAAATTGTTGATACCGGTTACAATCATCTCGCCGATTCCCGTAATTAATGGCTTTTCCCATTTGTTTCCTACCAATGATATCTGCGAAAACTGTATATTTCTGTCGATAGAATTGCCGCCTGGCGATTTGACGGTAATTCGTATCTGTTTTATAGCGTCCCAATTTGTAACATCTCCAAGCGGCACAATAAAATGTTTCCAGCCAGACCATGAAATATTGTTATAAACTGCACCTGTTTCATCTTTAAATCCGATAGAACCATCCGGATTATTAAAACTTGTCATATTAAAACTGCCGAATATGTTATCGTTGGTTCTTAGCGTTCCTTCACCATCAAAATCTTCGGTATCTATTTTGCCGTTATTTGCACCAATTATTGTAATTTTTTGACCGTCAGGATGATTAAATGTAATCCCAATATCCTCACCGGGATTTAATATACCATCAGAATTTTTGTCTTCAGTGTCTAAAATCCCATCATTATCCGAATCTTCATTTAGAGAACCAAGTGCTATTGAAATATTATCACCTGAATTATCTCCATGCATCCAGAAATCCAAGAAAAGCTTTTTGGTATAATCAACACCTATTCTTGAAATCGGATAAATTATTGATGCTTCCTTATTAAAATTCAATTTATAATTTATACTTAATACCTGTTGGGTTGAATCCCTTTCTCTTTCCGGTATAGTGGGATTTGGATTTATATCACCGTTTTTAACATCAATATTATCCCATATAATCGCATCCTTCGCATTAGCATCTGAAAATGGATTATTAGAAGCTTTCCATGAATCCTTATCAGTTGGCATCGTGTCCGCTTGTTTTACTCCTTCCATATTTTCTACTAAAGCATTTCCAAAAGTATTTAAATCCCTTTCACTTCCTGCATATTCACCCGATATAACAGGTTGTAACGGTATATTGGTGAATGATGCTTTTGTGTCAAACTCATAAACAGATATACTTTCCGGTGTAGAGCGTACGTCAGGCGAAGTCAGAGGCTTTGCAGGAAAATTATATAACAATGTGGAGCCAAGTGAGATATTATTAAACGGATTATATTCACCGCGAATCCCGACCACCGTTTGGTCCATTTGTCCGCCAAAAGGAGCATATTCATATGTAATCTCAATTAAGGTAGAATCCGTTATTTTTTCAGTATTAAAAAATTCTATGTAACCGGAATCATAATCCATGAAATATTCCTGGTCCCTTACAAGTATTTTACCATCCATTAATACTTTTTCAGACTGCGGGATTATGTTGAATTGACTAAGATTATATGATTTGGTTTTATATCTGTATTCGGTATAAATTTTATAACTATTTGTCTGCTGATTAACATAAACACTTTCAGGAAACGGTTCCCTATCATTACCGGCACCATCTGTGAATCTAAAAATCCCTGCTTCAAAATCCACCTCAACAAAGTTCGGATAAGCAACATCTGTGGTGCCAATTTTAAGCACTTCCGTCCTGTTTAAATCCAAAACCCTAAATATGAAGTTGCCTCTACCATCATCCCGCACAATCTTGCTATGTCCTATTGAATAGTAATTCTTTAATTCATATCTAAGCGTTTCAGATTCGTCTTTTATCATTTTATAAGAACCAACCGAAATATCGTTTATTACCCTTGTTCCGTCCGCTTTCTCATAATCAACCGCAATAATATAATTCTGATTTATCAATTTCCTAAAAACTATTCTACCTTTTTCATAATCAATACTATAATCCTTCCCGGGAGATAAAAGCTCCGCTGTAACAGTAAATGATGAATCTAATCTACCGTATCTTGATACAGTTATTGTAGATGTAAGTATAGTGTTATTTGTAGCAATTCTATCATCAAAATAAATTTTTTCACTACCGGGCTTTATCGGAAGATGCGTCGGGTCTAAATTTAATCTATAATATTTCCTTCTCAAATAGGATGTGTCCATTATTTCTTTTGTTTCAAAAGTTGTAGCACCGCGAAATCGTTTTACTACCGTTGTTCCTTTTGTTCTTGAAAAAACACCGTACAAATTTGCCTTTCTATATTTAAGTCTTGCCATAGCACCGAATGCAGCTTTATTATAAGAAACAAACTCGGTCCCGGGTAATGAAAGCGATATATCACCAAACGCCGCCTCCTGAACCAATTCATCGGGATCGCCTTTATACATAATTGAAATGTCTTTTTTGTTTTCAACAGTATCATCATAATCCACATTAACCGTAATTTTCTTTTTAATTGTACCTTTAACCCTAACCTGTAGCTGCTGGTTAAGCTCAAATCCGCCAGTACCTAAGCTTCTATTGGTATTATTTTCATCCTTATGCAGATACTTCGTCGCGGAATATTTCATTCCAATATACTTTCTTCCGGAAATACCTGAAAGACCGGAAAAATCGGTTACTTCAAGTTTAGAATCGTATGGAAATTCTATGCCTTCGGAAAGTATTGAACGCAATGAACGTTCGGTGGTTTTTGTTGCTGAACTTACCTGTAGGGATTCGGGGGCAGTAATTCTTATTTTTTCTTCCTCAAATATTTTCTTTTCTTTCTCGTTTCTTATTTGTTGCCATTCATCAATATCAAAAGATTCTTCTGCTCTTACATAAGTAAAAGATGCAAACAGAACAATAATAGCCATCAAAATTATATAATTTTTCTTCATTTTTTATATATTAATACACTGATTCAAATTACAAAAATTTATATACAAATAATAAAAAGACCGAGCCATAGATTACCAAAACTCGGACATAACATCACTAATAATTAAAACTACTAAATCAAAATGCGGGTATTTTATTACCTATATTTTAAATTACTAAATTTTAATTTTATAGTTTCGGTAACCCGGCTTTACTACAGAGTTCACAGTTAAGAGTTTATAGTTACAAATCCTTTACCGTTTTATACAACTGTAGTTATCAATAAATAATAACATTAAACCGTTTGTTACCCTTGCTCAGCACCTAAAACACTTCTTATATATTTATATCTTAAAAACTTGAATTTGTCAAGGACTTTTTGTATAATGATATTGTTGAAAAACCCAACAATATCTGATTTCACAGATTAGAAACTTAGATTACACAGATTAAGTCCCAACAATAATATCAGTGTAATCTTTCAGAAGTCTGCCCGTCATCCTCCGTAGCAGACTACTGCTACGGAGGATGGATGTAATCAATATCAGCTGATGACTTTTTCAATGGTCTTATAATGTTAGAGTAACAAATAAATGATACTGTTTTAAAAATATAGGTTAGCGGTTATACGCTAATTTCTAATCCCTGATTTTATATGAAAATTATTCATCGTTATCTTTTAAAAGAATTTTTTCCGAAATTTTTGACATCATTATCGGTATTCACATTTATATTACTAATGGACTTGCTTTTTGATTTGTCTGATTTATTATTAAATAAGGGAGCGAGTTTAATAAATACAATAAAGCTTTTTATTTATATCTTACCCTCTTTTTTTATGTTTACGATACCAATGTCTATTTTATCCGGTACTATACTGCTTTTTTCGCGTTTAAATGAGGATAATGAGATAATCGCCATACGTACTTCAGGCACAAAAATTTTTACTATTACTAAACCGATAATTATAGTTTCACTCTTTTTTTCTTTAATTATGCTTTATTGCAATTCTTCAGTGATACCAAAGTTAAATTCCAAATTCAAAACACTTTATTATCAGATAATGTATAAGAATCCAATTGCTCAATTATCCGAAAATAAATTTGTACAAATACAAAATTATGACATTTATGTAAACGATATTTCAAGGAACAATACCCTTAAAAATATAATAATTTACAAATGGAAAGATGATTTGCCTATCATAACCACGGCAGAAACTGCAGAAATGTCGGTCGTTGAAGATAAAGGTATATTGTTACGATTATATAATGGTAAAACTTTGCAGGAAAATTCTAATAGAATCGGAGAATTTAATCTCTCTAATTTCTCGGAAAATGAAATGTTTATTGAAATAATCCAGAATACCGATTTTCTTGCAAATAGGGAAGGCGGTATGCGAGAATTGAAATCCAAGGATTTATTAAAAAAATCCAAGATTGTCGCACCCGAATTCAAAAACTTTTATATTACAGAATTTCACTTAAGGAATGTTCTTGCCACTGCAGGTTTTATATTCATGTTTGTTGCTATCCCCTTATCGGTAAATACTAATAAAAAAAGAGCTAAAACATTGGGTATTACTAATGTTGTTATAATAATATTTGTGTATTATATGATTTTGGTTACGGGAACAACACTTGGAAAAAGAGGAATTTTCAATCCGTTGATAGCTGTATGGCTTCCAAATATTATTGTCGGATTTACAGGTTTACTCCTTACATTAAATGTTTCAAGAAAATGAAAATTATAGATAAATATCTTTCAAAAACATTTTTAAAATCACTAATGATTGCAACTATTGTTTTTCTAACAATAATATGCATAACATATATCTTTGATAGAATAGATGTAGTTTTTAGAAATAAAGCACCTATCCCTGTTTTTCTTGTGTCGCTTCTTTATTCTTTACCGAGTTGGATATCGCTAATATTCCCCGTAGCAGCTTTGCTTGCAACATTATTTTCCATAGGTGAACTATCTCGTAATAACGAAATTTCTGCATTAAGAACCTCCGGGATGAGTATCCTTACTATTTCTAAGCCAATAATTATTATCGGTTTATTGTTAACTTTTTTCTTTATTTTTTTTAATAATACAATTTTAATTAAGTCAAACAGAATTTTTAATAAAATATGGAGCTACGAAATTTCAAAACATAAAGAGAAGACAAATAAAGAAGAATTTAATATTGTACAAATAGAAAAAGATAGTATATTTTCTGCAAGGATAATTGACGGTGAAAATCAAAAAATTACAGGTTTAATATTATTAAAATTTGATGATAAACTAAATATTATCAGTAAAATTACATCAAAACATGCTATTTGGAAAGATGGATACTTAGAACTTAACAACGCATCTATTGGTAACTTAAATGAAAAAGTATTTGAAATAAAAAAATATGCATCAGCTAAGATTCAATTTGAGAAAAAACCTTCAGAATTCATAAACATTAAGAAGAATCCTAATGAAATGTCGTATAAAGAGATTTCCAGTTTAATATCTCGACTTAATAAATCCGGTATTCCCTCTCATCAGGAAACGTTGCATAAATATTCAAAAATTGCAAAACCATTCGCTATTCTAATAATGGTTGTTTTAGGTATACCATTTGCTATAAAAACGGCAAAAACAGCAAAAATATTTTCTTTTACAATTTCAATATTTACGGGATTTGTTTATTGGGGAATGGTATCTATTGGATTTGCCTTGGGTATGAATAATACATTGAATCCTTTTTTTGCAGCTTGGATTCCTAATATTATTTTTTTAATTTTAGCATCCTACCTAATTCATAAGACTGAAAAATAATGATTTCATCGTTCAAACTATTCGCTGATTCTCTGCGCTATATTCCTGCAAAGACTACTAAGTTCATCTTTTGAATAAGTTTTTTCATTTTGAGATTTAAGTATTTCTCCTGTCGCTACTTCAACAAGATTTACCGTTATATAATAAGTATCTATAAGTTTTGACACAGAACCTACTACCATCTTTTCTACATTCAATATCCTACCAATCAAAATTGCGCATTCCACAGTAGCACAACTTGTTTGTTGAAAAGCCAAGCCTGTTAATATATTCTGCATATCATTTTTTTCAACTACATTGAATGTCCCGATATTAATTAGTTCACTTCTAATTAAATCGGAAATTTCGGAAGCTTCAATTTGAGAAATATTTTTAGCTTCAAAATCCGTTACGGCAAAACTTGACATTACTTTTTTGAATTCTTCAGTTTTTTGTTCCAACATATTTGTTTTTTCAGGATACTGTAATTCTTGTATACTTTCTGTTTTGTTATTTTTATCATATTCACCGGTATCAAACTTCATAGTAAACGAAACTTTGTATAAATTATTAATTGTATTAGGTTCTGCGGCTACATCAAGAAAATACTTTTCATATAATTTTAATCCAAACCCTAAAGTAGCGTTACCCCTGTCCGGTGAAATCTTGTAACCGGTTCTAAAAGAATATTTTTCACTAAAAGTATATTCTATACCAAGAGAACTGTAGAAATTACCTTCATCCATTAAATAAAAACCGTCAATAATAGTAATTAGAGTGCTTTTATTGCTAAACGGTATATCATAGGATAGTCCACCTCTAATTAACGTCGGCAATACTTCTTTTTTACTTCTGTATTTCAAAGATGTTCCAAAGTTCTGGGCAGCAAGACCCAGTTTTATTTTTTCATCAGTAATACTTTTCGCTATTATACCTGCATCAAAAGCAACAGCGGATGAATTATAATCTTCCGCGAGCTGAGAATTCAAATACTTAAAATTATAACCAAGAGAAAGATTTGATGCAGTATTCATACTCCAACCAAGAATTGCTAAGAAATCTGACTCTGAAATAATATTTTTTGATGTGCCGTCTATGTAATTTATCTCCATTGGTCCACCGTTTAAATATGTAACCGCAATAGAAATGCCGTATCTCTGTAAAGGATATACACCCTGTCCATATACAAAAGATGCTTTATAATCGTTACTCAGACCATTTTCTAAAACCGATGATATTTGTTTTCCTGCAATATCCGATATGCCTGCAGGATTTTGATATATAGAATATATGTCACCACCAAGAGCAACGCCGCTTCCGCCAAGAGATACCTGCCTTACACCCGGCGTGTTTAACATTATGATACCTGCCGTTGCACCAGCACCCTTAGCATAGAGACAATTGCAAATTACAAATTCCAAATTTAAAAATATTATAAAGTAAAACATATATTTAATAATTTTTTTATTTAAATAATTCATTGAATTGGCTTGCCTCTTTAAATCCTACCTATATTTTTTTTCGCCATCAAACCTTTGGCGAATCCGCCGATGAATCAGTGGCGGAAACCTTTAACTTTTAACTTGCTTTTCTACTATCTTATAACACATATTTTTTTTGTTGCTTTGAATCCGGGTGCGTCTATATGAACAAGATAAATACCTGAAGATACTTCGTTATCTTTAAGATTTTTCCCATCCCAAGTAACTGATCTAATCCCCGCTAATGTATATTCGTCTACAAGCGTTTTAATAAACCTGCCATCCAACGTATAAAGTTTAATATTAACATTACCATCTTCTGATGTTCTATAATATATTGTGGATAATTGTTGTCCCGGTACAAATAGATTATTCACCGCTTTTATATTATCAGTTTTTTTAATTAAATTTGAATATGTGTCGGTTGCAATTCCGTTAAAGTTGTTATTACTTGAAGGTAAATCTAAAATTGCTGCAACAATTTTAGAAGGTACAAATTCCAAGCCGGATTTTATCGCTTTAATCTCATATGAACCATTCTCTACGTTTGCAAACACATATGAACCGTTATTATCAGTTACAGATACGTCGGTTAAGAAACCTGTAAGTATGATATTAACGCTCTCAACTCCATTACCGGCACTATCTTTTACATATCCTCTTATGAACGGTTTATAAGATGCCTTAAACTGTGAATATTGAACAGCATTTGTAATTTCAAATACTGATAGCATCGTATCATCACCATTGTATTTATTAGATAAAGGTGCAGAAAATATAACTTTTGTACCAGGCCATAAGTCGCCAAAATCCCCAATGTTTACAGAAGGATCGGTATTGTCTGCAGATACTACATCAATAGTCCTACGCGAATAATTATTTAATGAATTGGTCGCTATTCTGTCGGTAATAGTTGTACCATCTATCGTACCTTCATCAATATGCCATATCAACAAACCGTTACTGCCGGAAGGAGCGGGCGAATATGCGGTCCTGGATGTATGATATACTAAAAAATATTCAGTATCAGTATCAATTAATTTCATTTTATAAATGCTTGTTGAACTTGTTTCAAATGCATAACTTATTAAATTATGCGTTCCCGAAGATATACTTATCGGCGATGACCATCCTAAAAGATTTTTTTCCCAACCGGAAGGATGCATAGGGGTTGAACCATTACCAAGCCATACTCCATAATCCATTAAGGACCAATGCCCGACTTGAGTCGCACTATTTGTTCCTGTGGAATATAAATCAAGCAAGCCTAAATGGTGACCGAATTCGTGACACAATACACCTATCGGACTTGCTCCGGATTCTTTTACCGGGATATTTATGCCTTCTGTAAAACCATTTGTAGCGGAAAAAGGACCTACATATGCAGCCCATATATCCCCGCTATTATTTGTTGATTCATTGCCATATCCTGCATGTACGACTATAACACCGTCAAAATTTATGGAATTTACCTGTCCGCAGGCAATAATAGCGTCAATAATTAACTGTGAAAGGGAACTATCCGTATCCTGTCCATATGTTGACATTGGCGTATTTAAAGTAAAGGGCGTCTCATTCCCTGTTAATGCTGAACCAGAACCATTAGTATAAAAAAAAGTAATATCTAAATCTAATTTGCCATATGATACTTCTTTATAAAAATTTTTCAAATATGTAAAATTATAGTTCAAACTAAAGATTTCGTCCGTTAACATTGTTTCGCTTCCAGATGTATCTGTTCCTGCACTGACAAAATTAACTAATATAACAGCTACTTTTCTTATACCTGTTGTCGTTATTGTTTTTGCAATAGCTCCTTTAGATGTTCTTTTGGGTCTTGCATATTCTTTAGGACCAAAATCTCTACCATTAATGTGAGGGACAGAGTAAAGGCAGGTTATAAGTAAAAAGTTTAGAATTAAAGTATAAAGTATGGTATTTAGTATTTTCATTTATATAATATATTACGTTGATTATGATGCAGAACTGTCATGATTGGATTCGTTTTCGGCAAGTAACTTTACCTTGATTATACATAGAATACTAAAAGTCAAATGATATTGAAACAGCTGCAGCAGCCGAAGAAGGTACTTCTGTACCATCACTAATTTCAACACTATCAGATGACATAGCAGCACCCAAGTCTATCACAAAATGCATGATATTCATACCAAAACCAAATGTATAAGCCATTTTGGAAGATGACTCCGAAAGATTATTCATCAAACCAACACGTAAAGCAAAATTCAACCATTCTTTATTTACAAGATTGAATTCATTGCCAAGTCCCCATAAACGGGACTTATATCCCGGAAGCGCAGTTGAATTGTTAGTCAAATCTATATCTGTTGACACAGTCCACCAATTAAAAGGCCAAATTGCGACTCCGCCCCTAACCTGTGGATTAACTTTATATTTTGAACCTTCACCGTTATTTATAGCTGCATCGGGCTGGTCAAATGTTGGCTGATTAATATTTCTAAATAAAAGTCCGAAATTGGTCTTTCTATTAAAAAATTCCTTTTTTAGAAGCAAGCCTAAATCAAAACCGATTGAATTTGATATTTTTTGGCTATTTTTGAAATCTTCTAATATATCCAAATCGGTGTCAGAAAGAACTCTGATTTTGGTATAAGCAACTTGCCCTTTCATTAACTTAAAATTAAGACCTGCATAAAGCCCTTTTAAAACACCTTTTAATACTGTTTCTGTTTGTACATATGGGACTTCTCGCCCATATCCTAAAGATGCTTCAAATGTTGAAGCACCTCTTATTGTAAGATTTGATTGATTCTTTGCATATGAAGAACCGTTTATAGCATCGGATAAAATGCTGACTACTAACGGTCTAATTTCTTCAATTTGCTGAACATAATTAGCAATTTCTGCAGCTGTTAACGCAGTGGTTCCTAATTGTGCAGCTATAACCGGGTCCACAGAAGCATTTACAATAGCATTTGCAATTGCCTGTTCAACTGTCATTCCTGCAGGAAGAGAGGTTGTTATAGAAGTATCTATACCAAGATTTGTAAGGTTTGTTGTAATATCTGTAATTATACCTGCTGATAATGTACTAGCAGAGGTTGCAAGAGACGAATCAGTAGGTGTATCATATATATTCTGTCCCGGATGTGACGCTTGATATGTTGCACTGTAATCGTCATCTATCAAGCTCCCCAAATCAACTCCGGCATAACTTTCTGCTTTATAAATTGCTCTTTTCAACTGAGGTGAAAAAGCACCGGAACCTAAACCAAGATTCTTGATATCAACATTCGGATCAGCGCTTATAGAAGTAAAATTATTATAAGAAATCGCAAAATTTTGTATTTTAATATTACCGCCGAAACCGGCACCAACAAGAACACCTTTTTTGGGGTCATTAATTGATTCTATCTCTTTAATTCCTTTTATAAAAGCAGACAACTGGCTCATGGTTAATGACTTGCCGGTTTTCTGTGCAGAAGATATTTCTGAATACTCTTCCGCAAGTTCGGTAAGACGGTCAGCAGAACCCAGAATATCGCCGGTTAATTCCGCTTGAACAGTAAACGGTAACTGTACATCAACTTCCTTTTCTATACCTAATCCAGCCGGATTCCAGTATTGGGTTATTGCATCTTCACCTATGGCAACATATGCACCGCCCATACCCAAAGGTCTTGTTCCAAGAATCTTAAACGACTCTGAAAAGAGGCAAGTTAACCCCGTTAGAAAATACAAAAATGTAATTACTATAAAACAATGATATATTTTATTTTCTACAGGTTTAAATATTTTATTTATTCTCTCTGTTAATTTTCTAAACGGGGTGAAAAGTAACCCGCCATTAAGTCGATGGCGGGTCCGCCATAGAATCAGTGGCAGAAAAGTTATAAAAGTTAAAATAGAAACCAACAAAAAACTATTTTTTTTCATAATACCCCCCCAAAAAAAACAAGTAACAAGTTAAAGGTTATAAGTTAAAATTAAATCCTTATTCTAACCTTTTACCTGACTTTCTGCCTCTAACTTGCCTTTTCATCTTTGCCTTTATTTTAATTTATAATTTTTAATTTTAACCTGCCTTTTCATCTTTGCCTTTATTTTAATTTATACTTTTAATTTTAACCTGCCTTTTCATCTTTGCCTTTATTTTAATTTATACTTTTAATTTTAACTTGCCTTTTACGTTCCTTCCTGCCAGCTTGCCAAATACTTTTTCTGCTCAGGAGTAAGTCTATCGATTTTTGCACCGAGCGATTCAAGTTTTAATTTAGCTATATTCTCATCAATATCTTTAGGAACCGAATAAACTTTATTTTCAAGTTCAGAATGATGATTTACCATATATTCTGCGCTTAGCGATTGATTTGCAAAACTCATATCCATAACCGAAGCAGGATGTCCCTCTGCAGATGCAAGATTTATTAGACGGCCATCTGCAAGAATGTAGACTTTTTTACCAGATTTTAACGTGTATTCTTCAACAAAAGCTCTCGCTTCCCTAACTTTTTTGCTGATTTTTTTAAGAGCAGGAATATTAATTTCAACGTTGAAGTGCCCTGAATTACAGATAATTGCCCCATTTTTCATTCTTAAAAAATGCTGTGTATCTATTACATTTACATCGCCAGTAAGAGTAACAAAAATATCTCCGATTTTTGCGGCATCGGACATTGGCATAACAAGAAAACCGTCCATTATTGCTTCAATCGCCTTTAGCGGGTCAATTTCGGTTACTATTACGTTTGCACCCATTCCTTTTGCCCGCATTGCAACACCCCTGCCACACCAGCCATAACCGGCAACCACGAAGTTTCGCCCGGCAAGCAATACATTTGTTGCGCGGATAATTCCGTCAAGAGTTGACTGTCCTGTTCCATATCTATTATCAAACAGATGTTTTGTTAAAGCGTCATTTACTGCTACAATCGGGTATTTTAAAACCCCGTCATTTGCCATTGCCTTCAGTCGTATAACACCGGTTGTTGTTTCTTCGGTTCCGCCGATTATATTACTGAGGTCATAACTACCTGAATGAAGTGTTGAAACCAAATCAGCACCATCATCCATAGTTATACCCGGATTAGCGGCAAGTACCGCTTTTATATGCTTATAATAAGTTTTGTTATCTTCACCTTTTATCGCAAAAGTAGAAATGCTAAAATCATTCACCAATGAGGCAGCAACATCATCCTGCGTAGAAAGCGGATTTGAGGCGCATAACGATATATCTGCACCACCGGCTTTCATAGCTATCATAAGATTAGCCGTTTCAGTTGTCACATGCAAACAAGCAGCAACTTTAACATTTTTAAGAGGTTTTTCTTTCGCAAACCTTTCTTTTATACTACGGAGCACAGGCATGTCTCTTTCAGCCCACTCAATCCGGTTTTTACCCATTTTTGACAGTTTCATGTTTTTAACATCGTAGTTCATCGTGTCTCCTCAATATATGATTACACAGATTTCTAACATCGATTACACTGATTAGAATCTACAATTCTAAAATCAATATCCGTGTAATCCGCCTTTTAATCTGTGTAATCGTTTTTCAATTATTTCAATGATGCCTTTAATTCTGATGCTTTATCGGTTCTTTCCCAAGCAAATCCTTGTCTTCCGAAATGACCGTAAGATGCTGTTTTCTGATAAATAGGTTTATGAAGTTCAAGGGATTTTATTATACCTCTCGGAGTTAAAGAAAATATTTTTCTTACTACTTTCTCAAGACGCCCGTCTATTTTACCGGTTCCGAGAGTATCTACCATTATAGATACCGGTTCAGCAACTCCGATTGCATACGCAAGTTGAACCATACATTTTTCGGCAAGTCCTGCAGCAACAATATTCTTTGCTATATATCTTGCCATATAGCATGCTGAACGGTCAACCTTCGTCGGATCTTTACCTGAAAATGCGCCACCGCCATGAGGAGCCATGCCGCCATACGTATCAACTATAATTTTCCTGCCGGTCATTCCTGTATCGGATTGCGGACCACCAACAACAAATCTGCCGGTCGGATTAACAAAACAATCTTTTTTAAAACTGAATTTTTTTAATAGTATTTTTGGAATTTTTGGCATTATCACTGATTCTATTATTTCTTCCTTCGCCCAATTAGCAAGATTTCCGGTTCTCTTATCAACCGAATCTTCAGTATGCTGGGTTGAAATAACGATTTTATCAACAGCAACTGGTTTGCCATCAATATATTTCACGGTAACTTGTGATTTACCATCTGGACCGATATATTTTAGTATATTTTTCTTTCTTACCTCGGCAAGCCGCATGGTTAATTCCTGAGCAAGTGTTATTGGCAGAGGCATAAGCTCTTTTGTTTCAGTACATGCATAACCAATCATTAATCCTTGGTCACCAGCTCCGATTTCTTTGCCTCTGGTGACACCTTGTGATATATCTGGAGATTGACGCCCTATCGCATTAAGTATTCCACAAGTTTGATAATTGAATCCGTATTTTACATCGGTATAACCGATATCCTTAATAACTCTTCTTGCAATTACAGGCACATCTATATATGCTTTAGTGGTTATTTCACCACCTACTATTAAAAGCCCCACAGTTATATAGGTCTCGCAGGCAACACGACACGTAAAATTATTCTTCAATGGGGAATCCTGCTTATACACCTCATCCAATACTGCATCAGATATTTGATCACAAACCTTATCCGGATGCCCTTCAGTTACCGACTCAGAAGTAAACACATAATCACCACAAAACATAACTCCTCCCTATATATAATTAATCCCAATTGTATGTCATTCCCGAATGCTTCTGTCGGGAATCCATATCATTTTCGGATTCTTCTGGATTCCTGCTTCCCAGACTGTGTCGCAATTGTTAATAAATGTATTTCGTTTTCCATTTTGTAGCAGCAAAGCGTAATCTTTGCCATGTTTTAGCAGAGCTATCGCTCTGCAGCTACAATTTTGGAATTATGACACAGTCTGTCCGCAGGAATGACTCCTTTTATATTTTGTTTTTTACAGTACCATACAGATTACACCAGTTATCTGTGTAATCATTTTTATAGTAGATTTAAGCATATATTTTCAGCAAAATCAAGAAGTTTTTTAGTATTTTTAACAGAATCCGTTTCAGAATAAGTTCTTAGTACAGGCTCTGTACCCGACGGTCTAAGTAATAACCAGTTGTCATTTTCAAATACAATCTTTATACCGTCATAATCTCTGATTTCTTTCACATTTTTTTCTTTGCTTATTATCTCTTTTACTTTACTGGTAAATATTTCTTTATCTACTGGATTTTTTAATTTAATATCTTTTCTCATATAATAGGAATCGCCAAATTTTTTCTGCATGTCATCAACTAAATAGGATAATTTCTTTTTTGTTTTTATTAACATTTCAGTCATTAGAAGTGCATTAAGTATTCCGTCCCTCTCAGGAATTCCGCCTTTAATACTATATCCGCCTGACTCTTCTCCGCCAAGCAACACATCTTCGGTTAGCATCTTTTCACAAACATATTTAAAACCGACCGATACTTCTTCAATCGGTATTAAATACTTTTTTGCAATTCTCTCGGAGATATATCCTAACGATATTGTCTGGATTATTTTCCCCTTTAATTTTCTACCTTCAATTAAATATAATAAAATCAGAGGAAATACGATGTGCGGCGGTAAATAACGTCCTTTATCGTCTATTACACCTATTCTGTCCGCATCACCATCAAAAGCAAAACCGACATCGGCTTTATTCTTTAATATCACTTTTTTTAATTCTTGAAGATTTTTATCTATAGGTTCCGGATTCACACCCGAAAACAAAGGATCTCTATAGTTACGTATTGAATAAATCTTATTCTTTTTCAATAAACTTTCATATATCCCCAAACCACTTCCATTCATTGAATCTATGACAATTTTCAATTTCGTTGATGAATTAATATTCACTATTGTTTTAAGATATTTTTTATAAGAATCCATCACATCTGCGAGAATTATTTTCTGGTCTACTATTTTTATTGAATTTTTGTAGAGGAAGTCCGAAATCTGGTCAATTACTTTTTGCGAAACAGAACTGCCGTATTGAAGTTTAACTTTTAGTCCGTTCCAAACCGGCGGATTATGACTTGCAGTTATCATAACACCGAAACAATTGTTTTCTTTACAATACAGAGAAATAGAAGGTGAAGTTACCGCTGTGCTGGATACCTTAACCTCAATATTATTAGCCATTAAAACCTTAGCAACCTCTGTAGCAAATTTTTCCGATAAAAATCTGTTGTCATAACCAACAATTACAGATTTAAGATATTTGGATTCATATAAATCTGAATTTATATAATCGGAAATTGCCTGTGAAACAATTCTTACATTACTAAATGTAAAATCTTTTGCTATTATTCCACGCCAACCATCAGTGCCAAATTTAATTTTATTTATTTCTTCCATAGTCATCCTCTAAACGAACAACGTCTTCAACCTGAGGTGTTGAAACCTCAACCAAAGTAACATCGCCATATTTTGCATACATCCTGTGTATCTTGTTAGGTGGAATTACTATAACTGTACCTTCTTGCATCAATTTTTTGCTATTTTTTAGTTCCATTATATATTTTCCTTTAAGAGTATAAATGGTCTCATGTTTTACTCTATGATACTGCCTGCTTAAGCGATGCCCCTTTTTTATAAAAAGTATCTTTCCAACATAATGTTTGGTAAATGCAAACCAAGTCTCTTTACCCCACGGCTTTTTAACAATTTTCATACCTATTAAAACTCCTTTATTGTATGGTAACAGTGATTTAAAAAACAGATTAAGATACAATGATAAAATCTGTGTAATCGTCTTTAAAAATCTGCCCGTCCTCCGCAGTAGCAGACTACTGCTACGGAGGATGGATGTAATCAAGAGCGTTAAATCTTTTTTAACGCTCTCATAATCTGCTGTAGCTCCTTATAATCGTATTGTCACCGATTGCACAACCGCTGCTTAGAACGGAATTAGTTTCAAGCAAACAATTTTTTCCTATCAATGATTTTTCTATTTTACTGCCTTCATGGATTTTTGTTCCGTCCAATATTATACAATCTATAAGCGTGCAATGATTGGCAATAATCACGTCATTTCCTATACATACATTGCCTTCTATTATAACATTATCGCCTATTGCTGAATTGTCGCCAATCAACAATTTTCCATCAATTTTAATATTTTTACCTAATTTAGAATTATTCCCTACACTATTTTTTTTCATTTTATTCATTAAATCATGATGAACCTGCAAATATTTTTCCATAGTACCTATATCTATCCAATAACCCGAATAGACAAAACCGTAAAATGGATATTTTTTATTTAATAAATTAGGAAAAAGTCCTCTTTCCACAGAATAAACAGTATTTTCCGGTATTTCCTTTAAGATTTCTGGCTCAAAAATATATGTTCCTGCGTTTATTGTATTGCAAGTTATCTGGTTAGCAGAAGGTTTTTCTAAAAATTGCAGAATATTACCGTTTTTATTAGTCTCAACCAATCCGAAACTGGTTGGATCATCTACTTCAACCAGTGTAATTGTTGCTTTTGACTTTTTTTGTTTATGATATTTAATTAAATCAGTTAAATCAAGATCAGTTAGAACATCTCCATTGAATATTAATACAGGACAATCTACATACTTTTCAGCATTCTTTATTGCCCCACCGGTTCCCAAAGGCATCTTTTCTATTGCATAAGAAATATTCACTCCGAACTTTTTACCGTCACCAAAATATCTCTTAAACTCTAAAGGCAAGTATGCCATACACAATATTATATCTTTAATACCGTGCTTTTTAATAAGTTCTATCTGGTAAAGTAAAAATGGCTTATTTATAACTGGTAAAAGAGGTTTTGGAGTATTACAGGTTAACGGTCGTAATCTTGTTCCAAATCCACCTATTAAAATCATCGCTTTCATAATAAAAACTCCTGTTTTCTTAGTAATATGTACCAATTGGAAATGCGAGATTGCGCGATTGTGCGGTTGAATTTTCTAACTATTTTTACCATCCCGCTATCGCACTATTCCACTATTTTTTAATATGCTCCTTTTTTTGACAATATCGCTGGTAATGTACCTAAAATTATCCTTAAATCTAACGCTATTGACCAATTTTCAAGATAATAAATATCTAAACGTATCATTTCTTCGTATGACAAATCACTTCTGCCTCGAATCTGCCAAATTCCTGTAATACCAGGCAGAACTTTTAAACGACGCATTGCAATCTCATCATAATGAGCTGCTTCCCAAAGAACCTGCGGCCTCGGACCTACTATTGACATCTCTCCTCTTAAAACATTTATGAACTGTGGTACCTCATCTATAGAAAACATTCTTAAGAATTTTCCTATTTTTGTCATTCTTGGATCATTTTTCATTTTAAATACAGGACCACCTCTTTCATTTAAAACTATTATATCTTCCAGTATTTTATCTGCATTCTGTACCATTGTCCGAAATTTTATGAAATTAAAATCCTTGCCCATATATCCTTTTCTTTTATGTGTATAAAAAACAGGTCCGCCATCTTCAAATTTTATAATCAATGAAATTATTAATAATGGAATAATAGAAAAAGTAAAAATAATAAGTGATAAGACAATATCTGTTAAACGTTTTAGCATGAAATTCCATCCGTACAATGAAATTGATTTAAAGCGAAACACTGGAATACCTATAAATTCATCAATAATGATTTCACCACGAGTTAATTCAAGCACGTCAGGAATAAATCTAAAGTCAATATCCAATTCTTCACATACAGATGCAATTTTTAAAATTTCTTTATGAGCTATCTGACTTTTTGAAAATATAACCTCATTTATCCCCATTTCATTAATAATTTTTTTTAAATGCTCCGTATCCGTAAAATGTGAATAGTGAATTTCAAAATTTTTCTTTCGTTTTAACGTCTTTTTAATATCATCCGCTATATTACCGCTACCTAAAATTAATATTTTATGTATTCCTAATAGGAGATTCCCAATATATATATCCACTAATCTTAATATTTCATGGAAAATAAATATAAAAAATGTACTTGAAATAAAGGCAATTACCAACATCATCCTTGAGAACGTAAAATCTCTGTAAATAAATGTTATTGCCGCAATTACAATGGTACCTAAAAATACGCCTTTAAGAATTTTTAAATATTCACCAAATGCATCAATTTTTCTTTCTTCATAAAACCCGGTATATAAAAAAATTATTATCCATATCAAAATTACAACTAATATTGCAGTGTGATATAAAGAAAATTCCGGTATGCCTTTCGTGGTGGGAATAGCATTTGAATAAAACCTAATCCAATAGGCAAAAATAAAGGATATATATATCGCTGATATATCAGAAATTAAAAGTGCCACTGGAAATATTATCTTTCTTATTTTTAAACCCATAATAACCTTTGTCAATAAAACTCGTAGTTAATTCTGTGTAATTTGCACATGGAGCTCGTCCGCCTACGCTCTTATGAGCTTCAGCGAGACAAGGGAACCACTGCAACGAGCGAGTATGCAACCCCGTTTTACGGGGCAAACATCATCTAATCTGTGTAATCAATACCGTTGGTTTTTCAACGGTATGCTATTATACATAATTTTTATTTTTTCATCAACAAAATTTTTAATTTTATTTTTAAATATTTCTTCGCTGAATTTTTCAGATTGCTTTATTATCTCTTTTGAATCAAAGCTCAAATTTTCAAATCTTTTAATACCGGCAATAAGTGATTCTATGGTTTGTTCTTCAAAAAAGACACCTGTTTTATTTTCAGCAATTGTTTCTTTACTGCCCCCCTTATTATATGCAATTACGGGTTTTCCCATAGATTGTGCTTCTACAGGCACAATTCCGAAATCCTCTTCACTTGGAAATACCAGCGCCTTGCAATTTTGATAACAAATTCGTAATTCCTCATTTTTTAGCCAACCTAAAAATTCTATATTATTATTTGCGATACCTTTTAATCTTTTTTCTTCCTGACCGTCACCTACAACTTTTAATTTATAACCTATTTTATTAAAAGCATTTATTGCTAAATCAATTTTTTTGTACGGAGCAAAACTGGAAACTATAAGATAATATACGTCCTTATTGTTTTTAAATTCTGAATTAGTTGATTTATAAAATTCCGTATTTACAGGCGGATAAATTACGTCCGAATTACAATTATAATGTTTTTTAATCCGTTCTTTAATATATTCGGATATTGCTATAAAATAATTTACATTTTTAGAAGATTCAATATCCCATTTTTGCAAATGGGGTCTAATAATTTTCATTGCATTTCTAACAAAAATACTTGAATTTCCAAAATATAGTTCATACATATCCCAAATATACCTCATCGGAGTATAACAATAACATATGTGCAAGGAACCCTCTGGTATTTTCACTCCCTTAGCGACACAATGGCTTGATGATATAATTAAATCATATCCAGTTAAATCAAATTGTTCAATTGCCTTAGGCATCAGAGGTAATAAATATCTATATTTTTTTTCTATATTAGGGAATTTCTGCAAAAAAGAAGTTTCAATCCGCATTCGCTCAATTTTATTAGAAACAAAACCTTTTTTATGAATCAATGTAAAAATGGTGGCTTCTGGAAAAAGTTCACAAAATATTTCCAAGCATTTTTCTCCACCACGCATACCTGTAAGCCAATCATGAATAATGGCAATTTTCATATTTTTTTTAAAACAATTTTGATTTTTCAATGCTTTCTTAAATCAAATATTATATAATCCTTATCTTCACATACAACCGAATAATTTTTAATAATAAATCTTCTTATTTCATTATCTTCGGGCCATCTATTGTCTTTTACTGTAAGAAAAAAACTAATATTTTTTTTAATAATATCATTTATTTCTTTTAAATTAGTTTTTCGTATATCTACTGAAAATCCCTTTCGGTCTATATGATAAAGTTGTAATGGTATAATCCCTGTATTACAAAGAAACAAATCATTTTCTTTACTGATTTTTTCCACATCTTCTTTTGCTTTCAAAAGCCATTTGTCCTCTATTTTATACCAATTACTTATTCTCAATATACTATGTAATGGAATTGTTAATACTAATAATATTATAAATGCTCTTAATATTTTTTGATTCTTATACTTTCCCAATATATATGTTATACCGCTACCTATAAATACCGCATTAATTGGTGCAAATGGTAGCACTGTATACTGGTGAATATAACCATATTCTCCTATAAATATTGAATAAATAATAACCGATAATAGCCATATACCAAATAAAAATTGCCGATTTTTTAATATAACCAGGCATAATCCGATTATAAAAAATATTAGACCTGTATATGTTGTTGTTAATTCTATAAATCTTGAAAAAAACAGTCTTGCCCAAAAATTGGGTTTCTTAATTACTGATAACATAGTTAAATAATCACTAATATTCAATGGCAGGACCTCTTTTCCGCTTTTAGTAAATGCATACCATAATCCAACACATATTAATAAAGAAATATTAAATAACCATATATCAATTCTTTTAAATACTTTATTACCCCATTTTTGATATGAAAGATAAATTATCGGTAAAAGAATATATATAGATGGCAATTTTACTAACACAGCTATTGTCAAAAAAACCAATGATAATATAAAATGTATCTTTGTATCGGTATTTTCAAGGTAATTAACAAAATGATATAAACCGGCAATTATAGAAAATAGCATCAAAGATTCCGGTTGTATTGTCCGTGTAAAATAGATATTTATAGGTATGACTATAAAAATAATAGCAGATATATAAGATTGCCAGAGATTAAAGTATTTCTTCAATAATAAAAAAAAGTAAACTGAACTGATAGCAGAAAAAAAGATAGCAAGATATCTTCCTAATACATCATGATATCCAAATACTTTATATAATAACGCAATAGAAAAAGAAAATATAGGAAATTCAGTCCCCGCTCTCTTATTCGATTCCTGTCCATACCAATCCAATTTGGGATTAAAAAAATTAAAATCATTTCTATAATAATTTCTTGCTATCATAGCAGTTTGCGTTTGTCGCCAAGAATGAAAATCAAGCAATGGGCTATTTATTCCTTTTAAATGTATAATAATACTAAGTAGAAATATAGATAAAAGTAGGTATACTGATTTATTTTTCATTTTATTCTAAATTTTAATTTCCAAACAAGGAATATTGCTTCCCAAATTATATTTTTTGAGATTTTAGATTTTCCATGCAACCTATCTACAAATATGATAGGATATTGTTCAATCTTATAACCATGTCTATATGTTCTATATTTCATTTCTATTAAAAAACCGTATCCTTCAGATTTTATCTCGTCCAAATCAATATTTTCCAGTACTTTTCTTCTAAAACCCATAAATCCAGATGTACAATCTTTAATCGGAAAACATAGTATAGTCCTTGCATAAAAACTTCCGCAACGGGAAATTATTTTACGTTGAATCGGCCAATTTACAACACCTCCGCCTTTTACATAGCGTGCACCTATTACTAAATCACTTTCCGATAGCTTATCTAAAAAACCCATTAAATAAGCAGGATTATGTGAAAAATCCGCATCCATAGTAAAAATATAATCAAAATCTCTTTTCAATGCCCATTTAAATCCTTGTATATATGCAGTTCCAAGCCCTAATTTCCTTTCGCGATGCATTATATTTATTTTTTCATTTTCTAATTTTAATTTTTCAAGTATATCGCCGGTTCCGTCAGGGGAATTATCGTCTATCACTAAAATGTGAAATCCTAATTCGGTAACTTGATTAACTAACTTTTTTATATTTTCTTTTTCATTATAAGTGGGAATAATAATCAATGATTTCATTGCAAAACCTCCTTGTAAATATTGACGGTTTCTTTTGCTGTTTTTTCCCAAGAAAACAATTTCAATCTTTCAAAACCTTTTTTAATAAGTTCCTTCTTAAGATTTTCATTAATAATAACATTATATATAGAATCTGTAAAATTTTTCATATTATTGGGATCTACTAAAATACAGGCATCACCAACGACTTCGGGTAAAGATGAAGTATTTGAAGATATAACAGGACAGCCGCAGGACATAGCTTCAAGCGGCGGCAAACCGAAACCTTCATATAATGACGGAAAAAGAAATATATCAGCTCCACAATAAAAACTAACAAGTTCTTCTTGTTTAATTTCTTCTATTATTAGCACATCGTTTTGCAAAGAATAAGCCGATATTTTTTTTCTTACATGATTAATATATGGAATTTTACCTTTACCAATTAAAACAAGCTTATGTAATATGTTTTTTTCCTTTTTCAACTTAATAAATGATTCTAACAAAAATAATATATTCTTATGCGGACGGATAGCTCCGACATATAAAAAATATTTTCCATATTTCTTTTTCATATCCTCGGCTATAATAGATGACGGCTTAAAGATATCGCCAGCAGCTAAATAAGTAATACTAATTTTTTTAGACTCCGTTTGAAAATATTTTATAATATCCTTTTTTGTATATTCAGATATTGTAATAACTCTCTTTGCTTTTTTACAGGCAGAACCTATCATAAATTTTGCGTATAATAATGCGAATTTAGAAGGTAAATATTCCGGATATACTATGTGTATTAAATCATGAACGTTTACAACCATATTTCCAGAATACATTATCGGAATCGTATAATGAGTAAAATGCATTAAATCGATATTTTTATTATTTATGATTCTTGACATAAATAATTGTTCTTTTAATCCATATATAGAAAAATCTGCCTGAACGATTTGCAAACCATATGGTTTTAGTTTTTGCTCATTTCCAAATAATATATATTCATAATTACTCACTTTTGGTAACCAATAAATAAGATTCTTTATATAAGTTCCTATACCGGAACTATCAATCATTCTCGCATCTATACCGATTCTCATTTTATTTTATTCTTTTATACTTATTATTAACAAAATCTTTTATTTTTGAACTAAAATTTGTTTTATTGAATTTGTCCGCATATTGTCTTATAAAATTACTATCAAAAGATATCTTATCTACTCTATTAATAGCATCCTTTAATGAATCTACATTTTGTTCTTTAAAAAAAACTCCTGTTTTATTTTCTATCACAGTTTCAAGTGCACCACCAGCAGCATATGCGATAATCGGTCTTCCACTTGCCATCGCCTCAACCGGCACTATACCAAAATCCTCTTCACCAGGAAATATAAGCGCCCTACAATTTGAATAATTTTCCGCCAATACTTTTTCGTCTACTTTACCTAAAAATTCTATTGTCGGTCCTGCAATTTCTTCCAAATGCTTGCGGCAAGGACCATCCCCAATTATTCTTAACGGTAATTTCAAATAATTTAACGTTTCTATTACCAAATCAATTTTTTTATATGCATTAAGCCTGGATACTACTAAAAAATATTTATTAATATTTTTTGAAATTGAAAATCTGTCGGTTTCAACAGGAGGATAAATTACTTCTGATTCTTTTTTATATATATTTTTAATTCTATTACGTATATTCTCGCACGTAGATATGAAATAATTTACATTTTCCGCAGTTTTGATATCCCACTTTTTCAAAATATGGGTAAAATAAAATAGTATTTTTTTCTTAATTTTACCCATCTTTTCATTTTCTATATATTGCTCGAATCGCCAAATAAATCTTGTGGGTGTATAACAATAACATATATGCAAAACACTTTCAGGTAACTTTACTCCTTTAGCGTATGCACTGCTCGAAGATAACACAATATCATAGTCAGACAAATCAAAACTTCTGAATGCAAACGGATAAATCAAAAAATATTCCTTGAAACGTTTTTTAATAAATGGAAGTTTTTGCATAAACGATGTTCGTATATCCATTTTTTTAAAGCTTTCAGGCATGTTTTCAGGAATATAAATAGAGGTATATATCGGAGCGGAAGGAAATATTTCATTCAACGACTCAACTACTTTTTCAGCCCCCCCGTATTGATTCAAATAATCATGTACTATTGCTAATTTCATATCTTTCAATTCTTTATAGCGATAACTTCAAAAACACCGCAAAAATAATTTATCAAAGGAATTTTTGCAAGAAATCTATCTATAGGAATTATTAGAAAATATAAACTTCCGTATATATTCTTAATAATTGAAGGCAATCCTATTAAACTTTTAGGCAGGATATTATTTCTTTTAATCTTAATTATTTTATAACCAAAACCTTGAAGAAATTCAGATATCTCATTTTTATTAAACTTGACAGGATGTACGCTTAGTCCTCTTTTTTCTGCTATCCATTCGGTATATGATTGTTTATTAGGCAACATATAAATAAATAAAATTCCACCTTTCTTTAAAACCCTTTTTATCTCAATCATAGAAGAATTAATATCAGCAACATGCTCAATCGTTCCACATGATAATACGGCGTCAAAAGAATTATTTTCATAAGGCAATTTAAAATTTTCATTGCCATAAATTATATTTAATTCCGAAAATATCGGGATTTTATCAAAATTACTACGTTTTTCTATTTCATATGGAACCGATTCAATATTCCGATTACGAAGCAAATAAGTCATATGCCCGTAACCGCAACCCCAATCCAGAATTCTTCCTTCTTTCAAAACCCTTTTAATTTCATCAGCAACATTAATATAATTTGCAACACTCGCTTTATTGGATAAATGTGATAAATCATTGTTACCCAAACGTATTCCATACTGTGCTGCTGTCAATAATTTTTTACTTTCACTACTCATTTTTAAATCTCACACTCAATACTCCGGCTGAAATCCAAAAAAACGGCAATAGATGAATTGAATAAGTAATGCCGTTCACAATCAGTCCGATAAAAGATGCTAATGCTCCAACATAAACAACAACAACATAAGGATTATTTATTCTTTTAATATATATAACTGCTTTTATAATTACTAATACAATAAAAAAAATAAAACTCAGCAAACCAAGTATTCCTATTTCCATACCTATATCTGCTAAAAAGTTTGAAGAAGTAGCACCTATAACCTTTGGTAATAATATATTCTCCTTTTTCTTATTATCAATTATCAAATCATTTTGATTTCTTTTTTCCCTAAGTATATTTTCTTTTTCTTTGTCTTTTATTCTTTTCTCTATTACAGTAAAAGCATTGCCAAAACCGACTCCTGTGAACGGATTTTCTAACATTGAATTAAAAGCTTTTAGATTGTTATTGAATCTTATCATACTTGTTGCATCAGAACCGCTAAATAGCGAAGTTACTCGGGCAGATATTACGTCAACAACCGAAGTACCGTTTGTAACAATATACTTGGAAGCTATTAATAGAGCCAATATAGAAAAACATATCATTAAAAATATTACTTTCACTTTTTTACCAATATTAATCTTTTTCACACTAAATTTATTATGAAAATAAAAAACAAAACCAATTATAACTATGCATGCCAACCATGCACCTCTACTCATATTGGGCACAATAAGAAGTAAGATAAGGATAAACGTAATCCAAAATATTAATCTATTTGTATTTTTTTTTCTAAATACTACTTCAGCGAACATATAACCGAAAACAAAAACAAGATACTGCCCAAATTCATTTGGTTCCGTAAAAAAGGATTTCGGACGATTATAAATAAATCCACCTTCCCTTTCCACTCCCGGCAAATTAGTTATGATCATCATAACAAAACCATAAACAGTAGCTATAAAACAACCATAAATTATTATTCTATGTAATAATATAATTTTCCTTTCACTATCGCATGTGTTAACAATCAGTAGAAATATCGAAATATATAAAGATAATAATAATAATTGCTTTAATGTTAGCAATGGATATTCTGCTTTAAATAAAGAAATAGCTATCGTTAAAATAATTAACAATATACTTAAAAAATATGATAATCGTAACTGTATTTTCACTCTGTTCATTAAGAATTTGAATATTACTATGGAAAATGCAATTAATAACGGTATTTGGTATGGTCTAAAATGTATGTGACCGACTTTATAGAAAGAAACTTCACCAAGCATCACTAAGAAAACACTTATCATAACTAAAACAAAAGAATCAAATAAAATTTTCATATTGAATTTAAAGAGTCATAAACTGCTAATGTCTCACTTGCAGTTTTTTTCCAATTAAACTTTTTAGCTCTTTTAAAACCTTTTTGAATTAAATTTTCACGAAATTTATCATCTTCAATAATTCTTATAATCGCACTTGATATTTCATCAATACTCTCTGGATTAATTAAAATAGCTGCATCACCGGCTACTTCAGGCATAGAAAAAACATCAGAAGTTACAACAGGACAGCCGCATGCCATTGCTTCAAGAATCGGCAATCCAAAACCCTCGTAAAGCGAAGGAAAAACAAAAACAGCAGCTGCATTATACAAACAAACAACATCATCTTCTTTTAAATATCCGGTTAGCACAATATCACCTTTATTAACTTCTTTCAAAATATCTTCCTGAAATAACTCTCCCCTATTTCCTATTATCACTAACTGCAAATTATTTATTTTACTTTTTACATTATGAAACGCACTTATCAACCGTAACAGGTTTTTTCTTGGGTCCAAATTACCGACAAACAGGATAAAAGGTTGTTTAATCCGATACTTATCTAATAAATAACCTATTTTCGCTTTATCTTCAAGAATTCTATATTTTTCAGAAACCCCAAGATAAATAGTTTTTACTTTTCCTTCCGGTACATTAAAAATCTCTATAATCTGTCTTCTGGTGGACTCACTTATTGCTATAATCTTATCAGCCTTTTTTATTGACATCGGAAGCATAAACTTCAAGTGTCGTGAATGCCACTTCTTTGAAAAATCATTGCCATACGCATAAAAACCCAAATCGGCAATCGTTATAACTTTTTTATATTTAAAATTTATCAACGGTAGAATAAAAGCGGGGCAATGATAAATATCAATCCTATCTAACAACAGGACAAACGGAAAAATAAAATTATCATAAAAATAAAACAATATCCTGAATACTTTTGAAACAACCGATATTTTTTTCAGGAAATGTCTTGTTTTTTCAGTATAGATTATAAATTTATTTTCCTTATCAACTTCTTTTAAACCATTTATTAAGTTAAGTATATAATTTCCTACACCTGTTTTAATTTCAGTTACGCTTCTCGCATCAATTGCAATTTTAAACAATGCTATACCCCTTAATTTAATTTATCCCGTTAGAGTTAGGAAGCGTTTATAATGCTTCCGTGTTTTGCAAATAAACTTTATATATTTTTTTTCATTCTCCGTAACAGTATACATTCATTATTCAAACACAACTCTAACGGGACTAACCATTTACTTCCGGTTGTTTATATGAAGGAACCATTCGTTTTATCATATCAATTATTTTATCATTATCTAAATTATTCGCATATTTTTCCAATTCTCTTATTTGTTTTCTTATTTTTGCTGAGTCAAAATCACCAGGTTTAGTTATATAAATTTTATCATTTTTTGTAACTTTATCTTCCTCAGCATTTAATAAAATTTCTTCAAAAAGTTTCTCGCCAGGTCTTAAACCTACATATTCAATAGATATATCTCTACCTAATTTAAGACCAGAAAATGCAATTAAGTTTTTTGCTATATCCACAATTTTTATTTGTTCACCCATATCAAGTACAAATATTTCGCCACCAGTACCTATCGCTCCAGCTTGTAGCACCAATTGTGATGCTTCAGAAATACTCATGAAATACCTTTTAACATCCGGATGTGTAACAGTTACAGGACCGCCTTCTTCTATCTGTTTTTTAAAAAGCGGAATAACACTTCCAGAAGAACCTAAAACATTTCCAAATCTAACCGCCATAAATTTTGTTTTACTATTTTTAGATTTTGCTTGTAATATTTTTTCAGCTATACGTTTGGTAGCTCCCATTACACTACTCGCATTCACTGCCTTATCTGTAGAAATCAAAATAAACCTTTCAGATTTATAATGACTTGAGGCATATATAAGATTTCGCGTACCTATGACATTATTCTTTACAGCCGCCGAAGGATTTTCTTCCATCAAAGGAACATGTTTATGAGCTGCTGCATGAAATATTACTTGTGGTTTATACTTGGAAAATACATATCTTAATAAACCAATATCTTTGATATCACCTATTATTGTATCGAACTTAAGTTGCGTATATTTTGACTTGAATTCTATACCTAAAAAATATACATAGTTCTCATGATTATCAACTAATATTATCTTTTCCGGTGAAAAACCTGCAATTTGACGGCACAATTCCGAACCTATTGAACCACCGGCTCCGGTCACTAAAATTGTTCTGCCCATTATACATGAACTTATTTCTTTTTTATCTATTTTTACCGATTTTCTACCTAGAAGATCTTCCGGTTTAACTGCACGGGGTTTTACTTCCAAATTTCCTTCTAAAATTTTTTCTAACCCAGGGATTGTCTTAATTTTTGCATCTGTTAACTCACAATAATAAAGTATCTCGCGTATTACATCACCACTCGCGGACGGTATCGCTAAAATTATTTCTTCTACACCATATCCTTCGACAATATCCGGAATAAGTTTTCTTCCACCCCACACCCTCACACCATAAATATCATGTCCTTTTTTAATAGGATCATCATCAATAAAACCAACAACCTCAACATCCATATTAATATTATTTTGACATTCTTTTAATGTCAATATGCCTGCATCTCCTGCTCCGACAATAAGTATTTTCTTTCTTTTCTCAGAAAAGTCGATTTTGGATTTTTCCCTTATTAATCTTGTAAGAAACCTAACTCCTGATATAATAGCTACACATAAAATAAAATCAAGTATAAAAACAGAACGCGGATATCCTACCAAGCCGCGGTAAAATACAACTCCACCAAAAAATGTAAGTGAAGATAAAACGTTTGCCAGTAAAATTTTCCAAATATCCCCTATGCTTACATATCGCCAAAGCCCGACAAATAAACCAAAAGAATAAAAGAATAGTAACTTAATTAAAATTAAAAGCGGTAATGTTCTTCCTACAACTTGTAAATATTCTTTAGGAAATGCAAAATCAAATCTTATATAAAATGCAGCAAAATATGACAAAACAATAAATATAAAATGAAGAATGATAATTAACACACGTCGGTATTTTAAAATAATACTTTTAGTCATAATTATTTAGTTAGTTAGTAATCTATTTTTTATATTTTTGTATACCATTAAAGAAACTAATCCAAATCCAAAAATCAATATTAACTGAAAACCAATCGTTTTATTATACAAAATTATTGATAAAAATCCACATACAATTTGAACTAATGCATATATTGCAGTAACTTTCCAATGTGCAATGCCTAATTCATTGCTCAAATACTGATATAAATGATTTCTATGTGCTTTTGTTAAGTTTTCCCCATTTTTTAATCTATAAAAAATGGTTATTATTGCATCGGCATAAAAAGTACTCATAAACATTATAAGACAAAGAAAAATATTCACTGTTGAAGATAATTTTACTACAAATACAGCAAAAATAAAACCTAAAAAAACACTACCCACATCACCCATAAAAACCTTTGCCTTTGGAAAATTGAAAGGCAAGAATCCCAAACAACCAATAACTAAAACAATACTCATTAAAGCAATATTTTTGTCATTAATAATATAAAATGAAAAATAAGCAATAAAACTGAATGCAATCAAAGCCGTGATTCCGGCAATACCGTTAATTCCATCCATAAAATTAAAAAAATTAGCGGTTGCTACAATAAATAATGCTGAAAAAACAATAATTAAAACATTTTCAACAGTGAATAAATAAAATCTATTTATTAGATTCAAAAATAATAAAGCAATCAATAATTGCAATAAAAACCGCCGTCTGGGAGGAATTTCCATTTTATCCGAAAGAAAACTTAAAAATGAAATAAGTATCGCGGGCAGCCAAATACTGATGTGCGTTTTAACTAAAATACTAACCAATAAAAATCCAATCGGGATACCCATACCACCACCCTTTGGTATAGGAATTGAATGAGAACTGCGATAATTTGGATAGTCAACCAATCCCAATTTTACACCAAACATACTTATAAAAAAAGCCACAGCAGCGGCTAATATAAGACTAATAATAAATAAAAAATACATAAAAAACACTAAATATTTTTCACCCGCCTACGCTTTCTGGTGAAAGCTTCGGCGAGATGTTCGCCCTTCTCGACTTACAGACTGTGTCGCAATTGTTAATAAATGTATTTCGTTTTCCATTTTGTAGCAGCAAAGCGTAATCTTTGCCATGTTTTAGCAGAGCTATCGCTCTGCAGCTACAATTTTGGAATTATGACACAGTTAGAAAGGTTGGCTCCATATCCAATCAATTTCGTTTTTTATACCTTCTTCTATAGTTTCCTCTGCTTTATAATTCAATATTTTTTTAGCTTTACAACAAGAAAGCGTCATAGGTTTAGAAAGTTTCCTAATTCTGTCTGAATTGACAGGCATTGTGCGTTTAGTTATTTTTTCTAAGACATCCCCGCTGCAACCTATAAGTTTTGAAATAAACATTGGTAAATGTATAGGCTTCCACGAAGTATTAAGTATTTTGCAAATAGTATTGATTAAATATTCCATTGAATAATCAATCCCATCAGTTACGCAAAAAACCTGGTTAGCCGAACTATCGGAATTTGCCGCAAGAACCGCCGCTTCTGCCGTATTAACCGAAGAAATCATACTTCTTGAATTTTTTCCGTCACCAAAATACATGAACTGTTTTTTATATACCGCTTTTATTAAACTGGCAACATTTCCCCTGTCAAAAGGACCATATACAACAGGAAACCGCAGAACTATACCTTCGGGACCTCCATTTTTAGAAGATTCCAAAATACACTTTTCTGCTTCATATTTACTCTTTCCATACGGTGTTATTGGATTACATACAGTATCCTCATCAGCATGAAAATCACTGTCTTTACCGTAAACACCTACCGTAGAATAAAAAATAACTCTTCTTACTTTTTTAATTTTTGCTATCTCTAAGAGCTGCTTTGTATCCTCTGTATTAATTTTAAAGAATTCTTTTTCATCAACATTTTTTGAAAATTCATGAACTTTTCCTGCTAAGTGAAAAACTACTTCAACATTTTCTAATAAATATTCCAAAGCATTACTATCATCTATCGTTCCTTTTATTATTTCAATACCATCAAACAAAAATAATCTTCTATCTGTAGGTTCAACCAACAATTTAATATTATAATTATTTTGCCTAAGTTTTTTTAATAATGGCTGTCCTAAACAACCTGTACCGCCAGTTACCGCAACATTCATATTATTTTATGCACTCGTTCTTCTGCCATACCACACGATTTATATAATCAATATAACTCATAATAATTCTTGTAACTTTCTTTGAAACGTTATTTACATCATGGTCAGGTATTATTTTAAACTGCCTGTTTCTTTTAGAATATTGTGACATAACTATATCCATTGCTTCAATTATACGTTCGCTTTTTAAACCACACATTATTAGTGTGCCCTCATCCATACCTTCCGGCCTTTCATGTGCCTGTCGGATGGTTACCGCAGGAAAATTTAATATTGATGACTCTTCCGTAATGGTTCCGCTGTCAGAAATAACACAGGCCGCATTAAGCTGAAGTTTAACATAATCGCTAAAACCAAGCGGTTTCATAAAACTAATTAAAGAATGAAAATTTTTATTTACTTTTTCTAATTTCTTTCTAGTTCTGGGATGTGTTGAAACAATCATTTTTTTATTATATTTTTTCGCTATAGCATTTAATGAATCCAACATATCACTAAAATTCTGTTCAGAGTCAATATTTTCTTCTCTATGCGCACTAATCACAAAATAATCATTATCTTTCAATTTTAAACGTCTTAAAACATCCGATTTTAAAATCCTTGGCATATAGAAATCCAAAATTTCTTTCATTGGAGAACCGACTTTTATTACCGTTTCAGGTTTTATCCCTTCATTTATTAAATATCTGCGAGCATGCTCGGTAAGCGTCATATTAATATCACTTAAATGGTCTACAATCTTTCTATTTAGTTCTTCAGGCACTCTCTGGTCAAAAGAACGGTTACCAGCTTCAAGATGAAATATAGGTATTTTTCTTCTCTTTGCAGAAATTATTGAAAGGCAACTATTTGTATCGCCGTAAAGAACTATCGCATCCGGATTTTCTTTTGCCATAACCCCGTCGGACTTAGCAATTATATTTCCGATTGTTTCCGCGACATTTTTACCGACAGAATTTAAAAAATAATCCGGTTTTCTTATTTCCATCTCCTTGAAAAATATCTCATTTAACTCATAATCAAAATTCTGCCCGGTATGAACGAGTATATGTTCCGTGTATTTTTCCAATTCATACATTATTCTGCTAAGTTTAATTATTTCAGGCCTCGTTCCGACTATAGTCATTACCTTTGTCATATTCATTTATATATCCCCCGCCCCGTTAGAGATAGGAAGCGTTTCAATCTGTCCTTTAAATATCGCTTTCCATACCCAGTTTTCAAATATTTCTCTCTAACTTTAGAATCAATCTCCATAATACATGCTTCATAATATATTAAATCAAATGGTCGCCTACCTTTCGTTGACACTACCTTACCTTCATTATGCTCTTTGAAACGCTTCCACAAATCACCCGTAGAACCTGTGTACAGTTTATTATCTTTCCTACTCCTTAAAATGTATGTGTAGTACATAAACTAATCTCTAACGGGGTCCGCTCTATAACTATGATTCATCTTAGCAATTCACTATCTTCCTGTGGTATAGACTTACCAATCATTAAATTATGTTTTTTAAGTAATTTTACCGTATTATTAAAATCCAAAACATTATCTGCTGAACTAAATTCTTTCTTTAAGGCATTTACTGCTTTTTCATTCTTATATCGCAATTCAGGAAGCATGGGCAATATAACATAATAATCGCCCCGTTTTATACAATGATTTGCCTCTTCTTCCGAAACCATAATCTCATGCATTTTCTCACCGGGACGAATCCCTGTGACTTTAATTTTAATATTTCTTTTTTCTATCAGAGCTTTTGCGATATCTAAAATGGTGGCAGAAGCTGCATTGGGTATATATGTTTCCCCTCTTTTTCCATATTTTAATGCAGCATATACCGTATCAACAGCTTGATTTAAACTTAAAAGAAACCGTGTCATATCAGGAACAGTGATTGTAACAGGTCCGCCGTTTTTTATCTGATCATGAAATAATGGTATAACCGAACCGCGAGAAGCCAAAACATTGCCGTATCTAACACAAATAAAACGGGTTTTTGGATTAAGAATATTTGCAGATATTACAATCCTTTCCTGGATTGATTTTGTCATACCCATAACATTTACAGGTTTGCACGCTTTATCCGTGCTTATAGCAATAACAGTTTCAACGGGATAACTATTTTCTTCTATTGCACGGACTATATTAGCAACCCCGATACAATTTGTCATAACCGCTTGTGTCGGGAAATATTCACATGCAGGGACCTGCTTCAACGCCGCGGCATTTATAACTATATCGGCATTTCTTATAGCAGAACAAACATCCGGATAGCTCCTTACATCCCCAATCCTGAACTCAAGAACATTCATAAAATTGCGGTATATAACTTCGTCTGTTGCTACCAACTTATGCAAATAAGCCATTCTCATATCATGCTGTTTAGCTTCGTCTCTTGACAACACAATAACTTTTTTTGGAGTACCCATTTCTCCTGTCAGGACACGACGGACAAATATTTTGCCAAACGAGCCTGTCCCGCCGGTTACTAATATTGTTTTTCCTTTAAAAATCATTACTTCCTCCTAACTAAATTTTGGAACAAAATTTACCCGTAGGGTCGCTGGATTAAATTTCAAAGAAATATAATCCGTTTAGCGAGTTACCCCTTGTGGGTAACCCAAATTTTGCTTTTTAAATTTGCCCGCAGGGTTGCTGGCTTAAATCTCTTTGAGATTTAAGACGATTAGCAAGTTACCCTATGGGTTATAATATACATTATATCTGATTACACAGATTTTCTAAACCAATTACACAGATTAGAACCAAAATCTTTTTTCTTAAGAACCTTAGTAACCTGATTATAATAATCTGTGCAATCAAACATCCTTTTTTTGTAAATATTTTTCAGATAATTCGGCAATCATAGATTCCCATGAAGGCGGATTATAATTAAGTTCTTTTCTAAATTTTGAAGAATTTAAACTTCTGTCACAAGAGAAAGTTTCATCCGGTATTATTTTCGTAACAAGTTTAAACTTTTTTCTAATCAACATCAATAAATCATATTTATTTATCGACTCGCTTGAGATATTGTAAAGTCCGGTCATTTTAGGATATGATAATAATATATTCTCAACTACCCTGCTTAATTCCAAAGTGGTTAATCCTGAATATATCGCATTTTTAAAACCTTTCACTGTTACTTTTTGCGATAGAAACCATTCCAATAATTCTGTCTTATGATAAAGTTCAAAGCCAATAAACGAAGAACGTAATGTAAGAGCATTATCATCCCTAATTTCTCCGAGTGATTTCGTTTTTCCATAAACATCTGTTGCATTTGTAGGACTATCTTCCGAATAATTTCCGATTTTACCGTCAAATACACAATCGGTACTGAAATTGATAACTTTTGAATTATTTTTTTTAGCCCACTGCGATAATCTTATCGGGAATAAGGCATTCAAAAGAATACTTAGATATTGATAATTATCTATATTTTCCCTTCTTTTAGTTACACCTATACAGTTCAGAATAATATCCGGTTTAATTTTATTAAGTATCTTTTCAACATTTTCAATATCAGTTATATCAACATTATCTATAACTTTATTACTCTTATAATTTTCATAATTGGATCGCGATAATCTTACAGTAGTATAAGTATCGGAATTTTTCAAGGAAAGATATTCCCAAAGTGTATGCCCGAGCAATCCAGTCCCACCCAAAATTATTATCTTCATTTTCTTATATACTTTCTTTGTCATACTGAGCGATAGCGAAGTATCTCGGTTTTAAGATTCTTCTCCCGATAAATCGGGATCATAATGACACCCTAATAGGCTTTCCTAATGGGACACTCACTGATATTAGCCATTAAATTTACTAATTTATCCATTAACATATTATAATCAAAATTTTTTCTGTAATAATCCAAACCCTTGGATCCCATTTCAGTCCGTTCTGTCGGTGTTTTTTTATAAAGTTTTAAAATTATATCCTTTAGTTCTTCAGGTCTTGAACTCGGGCAGGTCAAACCCCCTCCGGCTTCATTAATAACCCTTGCACCTTCACCATCTAAACCTGCAATAATAGGCCTGCCGCTCGCAAGATACGACTGGACTCTATTTGGAATAGTTAATGCAAATATCGGTTCGGTCTTGAGTGTTACCAACATCGCATCCGCCTGTGAATAGTAATAAGGCATTTCATTTATCGGTTTCCTGCCTAATAAATGAACGTTCTTATCTAAATTTCTTAGTTTAACTTGTTCTCTTACCCACCCGCTATTTCGCCCTTCTCCTATTACAATTAAATGTATATCAGTATAATTTTTCAATTTTTCCATAGAAGTTAATATAGTTTCAAAATCCTGAATCGTACCGATATTACCTGCATACATCAAGCGGAAACCTTTTGGCAAATCCGGTACTTTTTCTTTTTTTTCAGATACTGAATCCTGTTGAGAAAACTCGCCCGCCCAGTTAGGAAAATAATAAATTTTTTCTTGATTGACTCCCATTTTTTCCAAATTATCTATAAACGCTTTTGATTGAATTAAAACCTTATCACAATTTTTATATACAAATCTTACCATTTTTTCAATAAGCTTTAGTATAAAAGGTGATTTTATTGAATCCTTTGCAGTAACAACACTTTCGGGCCATAAATCCTGGACCCAAAACAAAATAGGACTTTTCTTAAACCATTTTAAAACTACCGCAGGAATTCCTACGGTAAAAGGCGAATACTGCGGAACAAAAATTACATCATATTTATCTTTACATAAAAAAGGACCTAATAAACTTCCCATAAGCGGATATGACAGATAGTTTAATATCATATCTATTTTTCTTGCCTTGCCTCGCGGTATTACCGGCACCCTTATTATCTTAATATTTTTATAATTCTCTTTTAGTTTTTTAAAAAAACTGTAACCTTCATAGAACTTACCTTCGGGATAATTAGGTATTCCCGTTAGAACCGTCACAAAATGACCTTTATCAACCAACCCCAAAGCTAAATCATTTATACGTAAATTTTCCGGCCAAAAATAATGTGAAACAATTAAAATATTCATTTTTTACAAACTTTTTAACGCTTCCCATGTTTTTCTTGAAGTTTCTTTCCAATCATATAACAAGGAACGCTCAAAGACTTTTTTAGATAACCCATTCAATTCCCCGGGCTTATCAATAATAGTAAAAATTTTATTGCATAAATCTTCCGGTGACCTAGGATTAAAATAAATCGCAGAATCACCGCCAAATTCAGGCATCGGTGGCTTATTTGAGACAACTAAAGGCCTTCCTGCTCCCATTGCTTCAAGCAGTATATTTGGGCAATTTTCACATTCAGATGCAAATATATTGATTTTAGCAAACTTATATATACTTGGCAAATCTTTATAATCAATATTGCCAAGCAGGATTATATCATTTTTCAAGCCTAATCTCAATATTTCTTTTTTAACTCTTTCACCATATTGCGTATCATTAAAACCGACAAAAACCAGTTTTTCGAAAGTTTTACGCCTTTCTTTCAATAAATTATATGCTTGCACAACTTCAATCTGATTTTTATATACGTCAAACAAAGAAACGTAAAGAATATAATCTTCTTTTGGTAATTGATTAGGTCTTATCATATTGGTCCTATCAGAAACCTTAAATTCTTCGTTTATACCATGAGGTATTAATACTGTTTTTTTTAATTTAATGGGTATTCTATTTTCAATAACTTTTTTAGCATATTCCGATATAAAAATAACCAAATCCGCTTTTAGCATGCTTTTCAAAAAAAGTTTCTCCAATAACCAATTACGAAACCTCATATATCCAAACGGGTATTTTTTCCTTTGCTCAATATCAAACGGAATCATATTACGGAACATTGTAACAATTTTACATCCAACCGGAACTCTTGTATTCACTAGTCCGCCAGGACAAAAAAGAACATCCGCTTTTATCTTTTTTAAAAATATAGGCAATATAAACTTTTCCCATATTGTTCTAAAAAAAGGATTGCAAGTCGACCAGTTTGTTTTTATCTTTTTAATATTTGGATGGTTGGGTATATACTGTGATTCGTCAGCGAAAATATAAACTTCCAATCTGGGATTTGAATCTATATTTTTAAGCAGGTTTGTTAAATATGTTTGCCCACCACCCCTTCGCGCAGAATAAGCATTAATTACTATCTTCATTATCCTTCCTTGTAAAACCTGATTACACAGATTAGATGATGTTTGCCCCGTAAAACGGGGTTGCATACTCGCTCGTTGCAGTGGCTACGAGCTCCGTGTACAAATTACACAGATTAACTAAACAATAGAATACGGATAATCTGCTTTTAAATTAACGTAATTAAATAAAATCAATCCACAGTATGTCTTATTATCATCGGTGTTTTACCTGCTAAAGTTTGTTCCAAATTCTGCACTACTTCAATTTTTACTTTATTTAAATCAGGATGAATTTTAGAAAATTTTTCTTTAATTCTTATTTCCATATTATTATTAAATTTTTCATTTTTAATTATTAACAATCTTATTGAATCTTTATTCTGTATCACCTGATAACGAATAATACCTTCGCAATCACGTAAAGCATGTGTAAAAACTTCGGAATGAATTATACTTCCATCTTTCAAATTAACAGATAAATTACATCTGCCGATAACCTTCTGAAAACGGGTTAATCCAATCCCGTTATCCCCTTCAAATAATTGCGCAGCGTCGCCAATCTCATAACGAATCAAAGGAAAACATCTCGGATAAAGACTAGTCACCCTTATTATTTTGCCATTTTGTAATCCGTTATCAATTGCTTCTACAAAATAGTTTTGCCAAAAAACCTTGTATCCGCCATCAGGATGAGTATGGGCAATTAAATTTGTTTCAACCGAACCATATTCCATACCAACCGGACAATTAAACATTTTACCAAGTATTTCTTCGGTATTATCTGAAGGAAATGATTCGGCAGCGCCTATTACTACCTTAACCCCTATTTTTCTTAGTTCCGTTATTAAATCTCTATTTGCTCTTACAAAAGAATCTAAAACCACGCTGTAACCAATAATATAATCCGGATGAAAATCCAACATTTCCAAAGCTGCTCTACGCATATTTTCTTCATTCATATTATATGCTGAAAACCTGTAATATCCCAAAAGATAATCTTTAAATTTTCTTTTAAATTTGTTAATTTTTCCTTTTATTCCTGCCCCCAACAAATGGCTGTGACCCCATATCAGAAATAATTTGCTATTTGGATATATTCCATACCAACTTCTTGCGAACCACATATCCAGCTCTGTTATTCTCATCTCCGAATTCCATGCAGGTAATTGAATCGGCTGTGAGGTTGTTCCTCCTGTAGTACGTACAAAATCAATATTCCTTGACTTATCAAACATTATATTTTTACTCTCTTGTATAGTTTTTTTAGTAATAACCGGCACTTTTTCTAAAAACTCTTTCCATGTCTCAAATCTTTTTGGAAGTTTCTTATCATTAACTAAATCTGAATAATATTGAATATTTTTAATTATTTTCTGCCAGCATTTATTAAATTTTCCCAACTGAAAAAATAATCTTTGTTTATCTTCCATAACTTGAAGATATTCAAGATTTCTTTTTTCAATATTTTTTGATAATATTTTTTTTCTGATAGTACCGAATAGTGTCATTTGAATTTTATTTTATAATTCTATATGATTTTTCCAACCTTTAGGAGGGATAAACTTTAATTTCAAATGCGAGTTTAATTTATTTAGAGGTATCAATTCGCCATTTACTTTTACTATTATATCTTTTGGTAATTTTTCAGTTAAATTATATTTATTCATCCGAAATGCTTCTTTTATCATTTTAATTTTATCAGGATTGAATCCCATAATTAAACTGCTAACGTAGTCCCCAATTACAATATCATCACAAAAATTAAGAATTCCGCTTTTTACAGGATTAGGAGATAGAGGACCATTACCGTCCCCGGCAATAATACCGTCAGTAAAAAGCATATGTTTTCTTTGCGGTTCATTTTTCAATTCACCTGAAACAGTAGAATACCTCAAAATTCTTGCAATATCTAAAGTCATACGCCACGCACTATCGTTTCCGTACCAGCTGCCAAATACATTAATACCAATTATTCTTGAAAATTTCCAGAACATTTTATCACAAATATGCAAAATATTTTCAAATAAACCAATACTCTTTTTATTAACATAATCGTGAAATATTGAAAACCATTTCAATAAGAAAAAATTTTCTAAATACTCATCTCCTCCAGTTTTTAATGAACCAAAACGGTGATGCACTAAACACTTCTTATATGTGATTGCACCTACACAACCTTTCAACCCGCACGTTATCCCAACTTTCTCGTGTGTTTTAAGCTTTGGAATACTTACTATCACATTGGATTCTAATATTTTTTTATTCAACATATAAATATGTTTCCCGATATCATGACATTCCATTATACTTCGGGGATTATAATCTGAAACCCTGAACTCCGGCTTTTTATTATCATTATATAATACCTCCAGCAAACTGTCCTTACCAATATCAATATTAATATTTAAACCGTTTTCTTTTTCATCATTAATTGATAATATTCTACCTAAATTATCTCTTACGGTTTTATAAAGTCTTAGGTCAACCGCACTAACTTTAAAATTCTTATTTTTATATTTGTTATAAAATTCGACAATCTTATTTGCCCTGGTATCTTGCAATACTTTATCCCAATCACAAGATTGCAAAGGTGAATTCCCGAAAGAAACAGAACCATTTTCTCCGACAGCCAGTAAAATGTAGTCAGTTACTGCCCTGATAACTGAACCGTGTGTACATTTTGCAAAAAACTCTTCTTCTGTCTCATCGTTTTTTTTATGATAAACAAAATTGCATAACACAAAAACATTATTTCCTTTAGAAATTAACGAACTTAGCGGATTCCAATTTGATTTTCCATAATTTTCCTTATCCAGACCTGCGTTTATCAAGCATTTTCTGACTGCCCCGTATACATTATTCGGATTCTTAGAAATATGTCCAAAGTTATATTCCGGATATTTTTCACTTGGTGAAAAATAATATTCATTTGATGGATATTCGATGTTTTTATCAAAAATAATAAAAGACATTTTTCACCTTACATCTTTTTCTAAACTTATATCTTTATAAATTTTTTGGAAATGTTTTGCGTGAATTTCCCATGAGTACTTTTCAACAATAAGATTACGCGCATTATCTCCAATATTTTTTCTAAGTTCCTTATTTTTAATTAGATTAATAATTTTTTCAGCAAATTCTACATTTTTATCTGTTACCAAAACATGTTTTCCATTTATAATATCAATAGCTTTCACTGCCTGCGATGTACATACGATAGCCTTAGACATCGACATCGCCTGTAAAACCGTATTCTTTATACCTGAACCTAACCGGATCGGAGATATTACTATGGAAACCTTCTTATAATATTCCCTAATATCTTCAACTTCACCCGTCATTATAATATCCCTTCTATTTTTCACGAAATTACTCAATCTTTCCGATGGTTTCCTGCCGACTAAGTACAGTTTAACTTGCGGATATTCTTTCTTAACTAAAGGAAAAATATCCGATATAAAAAATATTGAAGCATCTTCATTAGGAAAAAAATCCATTCCCCCAAAGATACCTAAGATTGCGTCATCATAATCATTTATATCAACATCTACTTTATTTGCTTCAAAATATTCTATATCTACACCATTTGGTATAACTTCTATCTTCAGATTAGGACTATGTTTTTCTAACATTTCCTTATCTTCTCCTGAAACTACTGTGCAAATATTATAGTTTAAAAAATATTTGCTCTCTATATATTTTCGCTGTTTATAAAGCAAATACCACATAAGTTTCTTTATTAAATTCTTATTATCTTTAATATTTTTATAAGCTAATAATGATATTGCATCAACTGAATTAATTAATTTTGGAATATTATCAAAACACTTCCAATATTGTGACATCATTGGTAAATCAACATGCACGACATCCGGATTGAATTTCTTGACGGCTTCATTAATTTCATTTTTCATTAAAACCGATTCAAATCTTTTAGGTGAAAATATGTCATGTACATATTTTTTAATTCTACCCAATTTACTATATTTTAATGGAATAGCAATAAATTCATCACAAAATGGTTTAATTTGATTGATATATTTTTCTTCGCCCGGAATTAAAAAAGAAATGAAATATATATTATTATATTTAGAAATATTTTTTAAAAGATTATATTCGATCAATCTTGAACCGTCACTATATGGAGGATACGGAAAATGCTGTGAAACGAACAATAATTTCAATTTAGCTCCATTACTACACTTTTCAAAAATAACAATAAATACAATTCTAAACCAATCACATTCACTTTAGTATTATAGAATTTTTATTTACTAAAATCAACTTTTTTTGAATTATCGGGATTGTTTTACAGGTTTATTGAGAGCATTTATTCCAATAGTTATTATAAAATATAATATAAATATTAAAAGAAATACTGAAAATACTCCGGTAATAAAAGCATCTAAATTGCCATTCATAAAATATTCTATAATAAATATATTAAAAATATAAACTGCTATCAAATTATGAAATATTGTTTTTCTAGTAATTAATATTTTTAAAATATAACTTATTCCCAAAAACCATAAAAATACATGTAATAAAACCCATTTCCCAAATAAAGTATACATAAAACCAAAACCTGACCAAACTGTACCTTGCACTCTACTGCCCAATTGTTCACTCATGAATATTGAAAGCCATAAGTTACCGCTGCTTTCAAACGGGGCATCCTTAAACACCTCACCTGGAACTGCTGCATTTATCCCTGCTTTTATAACGTTTTCTAAAGTAAACAATGATTTAATAATTTCTTTATCACCCCAATTATTAACTTCTATTAAAAAATCATCGGTAGCCGAACCTACTCTATATGAAATAGCACTGGTTATTTTTAATAAACTTGATGTTTTATAAATATAACTTATGCTTTTTTTATATCTAATTGCATTTCCTACAAACCATAAAGATGGACCTAATATTAAATTAATAATAACCAATATAATAAAAATATTTTTAGATATTTTAAAATTACCTTTTACAACTACTATAACATTAAAAAATGTCATTACTATTCCGAAAATACCACTTCTACTACCCTGTATTAAACCAAACATAATAGTCAACAATAAATATATTGATATTAATATTTTGTCTTTTATTTTTAAATATTGTCCGTAAAATACCCATAATAAAACCATCATCGTAGTATACAAAGAATTCGGAAACAATTTAGATAACCAACCATATTCCCATTTTGTACCCATTTTCCAATTCAAAAAATAACCAAGATTTATACTTATAATTAAAGACAAATATGCAATGATATACAAAACATATCTTATTTTAGTATAGGAAGGTAATGTGTATATTATCTTTGGCTCCTTAAAAGGAATAAATTTTACAGTTTTTATTGCTATAAAACTTGCAAATAATAATATACTGAATGCAAATATCCCATAATTAAACTCTTTTAACGTATAAATTTTATAAAAATTATATTCAAAATCTATTGGATATATTGTTAGAAATATTATTCTTTGAAGGAATATTATTATTAAAATAAACCCAATACCTAATCTTAAACTATTTTCATAATGTTCATTTTTTGAACTAATAAAAATATAAAGGAATAAACTAAATAGTGTTATTACTAAAAAGGTCTTAAAATCAGCATAGATTTTAACTTTTATAAATTTTTGAAATGTAAACAAAATGCTGAACATTATCCATAATATCAAAGTGCTTGCTTTTAATATTGTTGAAAAATTTATAAATTTATCATCTTCATTCGTATAATCGCTGATATTTTGTGATTTCATAAATTTATTTCCTTATATAATTATTCTCCATCATTTTTAGAATATTTAGTTTACTTATTATTTTTTCTAAAAATTTTTATTAGTGATAAAATATATGAAAACATAAATTTTACACAACATCGGATTCCCATACTACTAATGTCCATTTTTATAACTTCGATAAATGCTTGATAAGATTTATTCCAATCTTTACCCATAAAATATTGTTCGGCTGATAATAAATATGCACGTCCCATAATTTTCTTTTTTTGTTCTATAAAATGTTTTGGCAAATCTTTATCTCTAAATAATTTATTATAGATATATACTACATCATTTGCAGATCTCGCCATTGAAGAAACACTTTTTGCGTCCTTGTGCAATCGATATGTTGATAACTTTTCAGGTATGTATCCAATTTTAAAATGCATTCCGGCTCTTAACCATAAATCCAAATCCATTGCATAATATATCCTTTCATCTAAATATCCAACCTTATCTAATACCTCTTTCCTTATAAATGCCGAAGGTTGCGGAATGGGGTTCGAGCAAGTGCTGAATATTTTATCATAATTAAATTCGTATGAATCATACATACCCAATTCATCGCTATTTTCATCTATATATACACTATTACCGTATAAAATATAAACATCCGGATTTTTTTGAAAATAATCAACTATTATAGATATTACATTTTCAGAATAATAAGTATCATCAGAATTAATGTAAGCTAAAATTGAACCTTTTGATTTTTTCCAACCTTTATTAATCGTTGGTGTTTGTCCGATGTTTTTCTGAGTTTCCCAAGTAATCCTATCCCCATATTTTTTTAAAATTTCTTCCGTATTATCTGTTGAACCATCATTAATAACCATGTATTCAACATTATCGTAATCCTGTTTCAAAACACTTTCTATTGTTTCTGAGAGAAATTTTGATTGATTAAAAGTAGGCGTAATTATTGAAACTAAAGGCGATTGTTTTTCCATTAAATTATCAAAACCTTATAATATATTATCCATAGTATATTTTTTTTTTAATTTTCATCTGCAATAGAAAGTTATTTAACTAAAAATTATCTCTTTTATGTATATTATTATTACCGGTATTATGTTCATACAATATTTTTCTTGATCTTTTTTTTAAAGTATTTAAAATACCTTCATAATAAATTCTAAATAAAAAATGTTTTACTCTATTATACATAAAAAATAACTTATACTTTATATTATTATCATTAAAATTATATTTTTTGTATATTTCATATTTTTCTTTATCAGATATTTCTTGCCAAGTTGCAGTCTTTGTCAAAGGATGTAACCTGGTATAAGATAATTTTTTGTAAATTATTTTATGTTTAATTTTTGTATCTGCCAATCTAACAAAAAATTCAAAATCGAGACAACATTTCATATCAGGATTGATACCACCAGCTTGTTTATAAGATTTTTTCGAATAAAATACGCTAGGTTGCATATATCTACTTTGTGAAGAAAGTAAAATATACCTATTCCACCCTAAAGGATAAGTACCATATAAAAAATTATCATTACTGTCTATCATTCCACCGGCACCTGCTAAAACACCTAAATCCTTGTTGTTATTAAACTCTTCTGCAACAATAAATAGTGATTTTTCCGTCAAAACATCATCGGAGTTAAGAAAAGCAAAAATATCTCCTGTAGCCCTATCCAAACCCTTTTTTATAGAATCTGCCTGACCATTATCTTTTTCACTAACCCAAAAACTTATTTTATCAGCATATTGTTTTATTATTTCTATGCTACTGTCAGTAGAACCACCATCAATAATTAAATATTCAAGATTAGGATAATTCTGTGATAAAACACTTTCTATCGTCCTTTCCAGATATTTACATTGGTTAAAAGATGGTGTTACTATTGATATTTTAGGCCAAATATTCGGCTTTTCTTTATTCATATTTGTTTATATAACTCAATATAACCTTTTACTTCATTTTTTAATTTAAAGTTGTTATTTATCAAAATTACTGACTGTTTAGATAAATTTGTTCTCAAATCATCATCAATTAAAAGTTTTTCAATACCATTTTTTAAATCATTAACATTTTTTAATTCCGCTAAATAACCTGTCTCTTTATGTTTCACAATTTCAGGTATTCCGCCAACATTAAAAGAAACTACCGGTGTACCGCAAGCCATACTTTCCAAAATTGTATTAGGGAGATTATCTGCTAATGTTGGTAAAACCATAATATCCGCAGCTTGATATAAACCTGCTAAATCTATGTCATTATTTATATACCCCGCTTTATAAATCTTTATATTTTTGTCTATTCCACAATTAGTCATTTCTTCTTTACCAATCATTAATAATACTATGTTTTTCTTTAGCGATTCATTTAAAGAATTTAATGCTTTTACCAAATATGCACCGCCTTTTCTCTTATCCGTATTTAGTTGCTCTGCTATAAATAAAACTACTTTACTATCTTTTGAAATATTATATTTCTGCTTTGCTTCATTTTTATCCTTTTGCTTAAAAATATTAGTATCCACCCCATTAGGTATGTAAAGGACTTTAAAACCATCTAAGATTGGACTTTGCTCAACATTTTTTTTTATCCATAACGATGGTGCAACAATAACCATATTTTCAATTTTATCAAAGGTTATTTTTTTTAACTTCCATAAATATTTAGTAGTGTCAGTTTGTAATTCAGGATATTCTTCAGGATAAGGACATTTCCCACAGCCAGTTTTCCATTTTTCACAATCATAACTATATGCACAATGCCCTGTAATTGGCCACATATCTGAAAGACGCCAAACAATTGTTTTATATTTGCTTATTTGTGATAATGCTGTAAAAGAAAAATAATTGCCATGAAGGTTATAGAGTTGAATAATATCTGCTTCTTTAAACCATTTGTTATTTTTTAAATTATATGATGACGGATAAAAAACATCATTCAAACCAATTCTATTTAATACTCTCCCACAGAATCTATCATAATATTTATATGTTCCCTTGCTTATAAAATCGACTTCTCTATCAATAGTTATTTTCCGACTTACTAGCATCTTGGAATTATATCCTGAAATGCGTAATCCGTTATGAATTCTGTATGCAGACCTACCTGAACCGCCGATGCAATCAGTTGTGCTTATATGTAATATTGAAGTCAATTTAAATTTTCCTTTTGTAATTTAAAATATAAAATAAATAAATTAATAAACGTCACTAATGCATTTTTAACATTTACAACTTTAGTTTCACCTTTTACCCTTGGATAATGCTCTAAAGTAACTTCTCCTATTTTATAATTTTTCTTTTTTGCTCTCACAACAATTTCAGTATCTATGCATAGATTTTTGCCCCATTTAATATTTTTATTAAAAACTTCTTTTTTCAATAGCTTCATTGCGTTCACATTATGTAATTTAATGTTAAATAGTATTCTAATTAAAAAATGGTAACATCGCGAAAATAATATTCTAATAAAAGAATCTTTGCGATTATAATAACCTGCAACGACCAAATCATAATTATTTATCATAGGTAACATTTCTAGTAAATAAGACATTGGTGCCTGTCTATCTGCAGAATTAAAAAATATTAAATCACCCGATGCAGCCATAAAACCGTCTACAATAGATTCTCCGACACCCTTGTTATAACTGTGCTGAATTATTTTAAGATAATTGAATTTTTCTTTTAGTTTGTTTAGTTTTTTTCCGGTTGAATCATTACTGCCATCATCAACTATAATTATTTCCGGACAATCAGTCGCATTTTTCAACACTTCTATTGCTTCGTTTACAACATATTCAATATTATATTCTTCGTTATATGCAGGAATAACAATACTTATTTTATTCATTTTAAAATCTGCCCAATTTTAGGTTTCTCTCCTTTGTACTCAAATATTTTTAACAATTCATTATTACCGCATTTTATTAAAAACGATTTTTTTAGTGTTGATATTATTTCACCTGGTATTCCCCTTTCTATAAACTTTCTTGTAGGCAATGTTTTCCATATTATTACTTTTTTTCCATCTTTAAAAGCATAAGATCCCGGGCCCGGATGAGAAGAGGCACGAATTAAACAAAATATTTCTCTGGCTGTTTTTTTCCATTGTATATATCCATCCGAAGGTACTCTTTTAGGTGCATTTGAAATCGAACTGCTATCTTGCAGTTTAGGCCGTAATCTATTAAATTTTTTAATACTTTCAACCAGAAGTCTGGCGCCCAATAAGTGAATTTTTTTCCTGATATATTGCAGATCATCTTTATCTTTAATATTAATACTCTTCTGTATTAGTATATTTCCTGCATCCAATTCTTCAGAAACAAGATGAATAGTAACCCCGACTTCTTTTTCATCATTCAATAAAGCCCAATTTAACGGATGTTGACCGCGGTATTTAGGCAAAAGAGAAGCATGTACATTTAGTACCCTTCCGGGAAACATCCGCAGAACTTCATTTCGTATTATAAACGGCCATGAGGCACTAACTATTATATCACAATCACTTAAATAAGGTATTAAAGAACGTTTGTAAACAGATTTTATAATTTTGATATTTGCTTTTTTGCCCAAAAAAATCAATTTTCTTGAATCAAAATTTTCTGGAATAATAATTATTTTCGGTTTTAGTGAATTTTGTAATAATTCTCGCAAACATTCTACAGTACTGTCATTCCAACCAAGTAAAGCAACTGATTGAATATTTTTTTTCATTTAAAATATTTTTCCCAAAGTACTCCGTAAGAATCCTCTCGAATTATGACTTTCTTTAAATGCAACTAAATTTGGTGAAGGTTCCATCGGATTATCGCTTGCCGTATTCATAGATACTCCAAGATCTATATATTTGAACTTATTTGAAATAGCCCATTTTATTATTTCGTAAAAAAGCCGGTTTACAGGCCGGTACTCCTGATATTCATGCAAGCTTGCAATATAAAAAGTTAAAATAACAGATGGATTACATTTCATAATCCAGACACCCGCAATTGGAATATCTCTAAGGTAACACATATATAATATAATATCATCAGGAAAAAGTTCTACTAATTTTAACATTTCCTGTTCGGTATGAGTTGGAATTAATTTAAATTTTTGCTTATTTTTTAACAATATCGGATAATAACTTTTATAATCCTTATTTATCTCCACCCGTAATTCCGGAAATTTGAATGATTTCTTAACATTGCGTCTTGCGTTAGGATAGAAATTCTCAATAATATTTTCTTTATTAAAAAGTTTTAAGTCAACGACAGAAGTAAACAAATGGTGCAAATAATTATATCCATGGTAAAGCATTGTAAACTCTATGTTTTGATTTAAATTTTTAATATATGGAAGTGGTACTTGTGTCATTTTTATTTTGTTAATTCCTTTTTCCAAACAATATTCGTGAAAAGCTAAAACTATTTTATTACTTGTATCCAAATCAGTATCTCCGATTATAAACGAACCATAACTTGCTCCTGCGGGCGAAACAAATTCATTTTCTTTTAATTGCCCAGGTAGAACAGCGACTAACTTATTATTATCATAAAACATTAAATTATGAAAACTAAATCTTTCGATAGGATGATACTCCTGAAAACGTAATAAATGGAATATCGTTCCATTATTTGATTGTTTCACAAATTCATCCCAAAGTTTTTTATCGTTTTTTGTAGATAATTTAATATTCATTTTATAAAATTTTAACCCAACAATCTGTGTAATCTATTTTTAAAATCTGCCCATCCTCCGCAGTAGCAGACTACTGCTACGGAGGATGGATGTAATCGATACCGTTAATGACTTTTTTAACGGTAACACATTAAAGAGCATGGGGACCAGTTGTTTTAATATCTCTAAGATTAGCATATTTTTTGTCCCACTCTTTTATTAAATAATCTCTTTCATGTTTTATTGGTTTCATATTATAATTTCTATAATACAACCAGGCAATTGGCTTTTCATTTTTATATATTATATATTTAATATTAAATTTATTCTTTTTTACAAAAACTAAGCAAGATTCCAATTGTTTTTTGTCACCACCACTATCCTTAAGATATACAATTGTATTTGTATAATTATTAGGCATTTTTGAAGTATCAACCCCCCAGTAAAATATTGCAGGATAAGGAGTCCAATAACTTGGATTAGCACATAAAACTATAGGAACATTTTCTAAAGGTAAATCTCTCATTTTCAAAGGATGATAACCCTCCGAACGCAATAAAGCACCCACCGCTTTATATGTTTTAGTATAATCGTATCCTTTAGGAGTACCATAAACATTTTGAGGCGATGAATATGGAAATTCAAAAATCATACTTGTACACGATATAATATTCAAAAATATAATAATGATCAATACATTTACCGTTGAACGTTTAAATCTATTTAAAAAATAATCTATATTAATTGCTCCTAATATTGCAACCGGTATAGGAGTAAATTCAAATAAATACATTTTTCCTAATGCCCATGGTTGAACAGCAAAGCCCAAAATTATCCAAATTAAAAACCATAAATAAATCACAAAGATATCTGCTCTTTTTTCAATATAGTCTTTAATATATATTAGATAAACTGAAAAAAATAAAACTACAGGAAATATTAGTCCGATTCCATACCCGTAATTTTCGAATAACGATGCAAAAATATCCTTATGGAAAGAAAAAGCATATGACATTTTCTTTTGTAATGTATAGTAAATAAATCCGTATCCGGCATGTACAGGTTTTATATATAGGACTATATATACTACAATAATAAAAACAGGTAGCAGTATGGAAATATCGGCAAAATACAAAAATGTCCTATATACTGATAAAAATATTTTTTTTAATAAATTCGCTCCAGGAAAATCTTTCAACTTATTAAAAAATATTAATAATAAACCTAAAAAAAGAAAAATCGGAAATCCATTGTCGGAAAAAATCATAAGCCCTAATATTAGAATCGCAATCTTTTTCCAAAATACGGAATTTTTTGAGAGAGATATTGCGAGAGAATAAAGAAAAAATATCCTAATAAAAGTTAACGGATAAAAATATTGTCTACCCATACCAATAGCGATTGGAATAAAAATATAAATTAAAAATGCTAAAAATGATATAAAACGTTTTTTCGTTATTTTATAAGTAAATAAATAAATAACTATCGCTGTTAACCATGCAGAAATAGCTGCCGGCAAGGTAAATATCCATGTGTAAAGAGAAATTTTAAAAAAAGCCGCGGTTACATAGAATCCAAGAATCCATATCAAATTAAATCCGCCGTGTGAAAAATCGAATAACCTAAAAAAAACGCTTTCCATCGGCTTGAATGAAAATATTTTATATTCTAATTGTTTTAACCCGGCTAATATAATCGCACAATCGTCCTGCCCTAACCCTGTCCTAAACAAAAAAAACGGCATAGAAACAAATATTATCGAAATCATTAAAAACAAATAATTCTTGTGATATTTTAATTGTCCCTTTATAGATTCCAGAAAATAGATTTTATATTCCATCATAATTGGTTAAAAACTTTCTACTCCATTTATCAAAAGCTAACAATTCAAACCATTGCCAATACAAACTATCATTTTCAAAAAGAAATTCATCCCAATGTTTCTGCATCATATCCATATTAAATATTTCGGGAAATAAAGGATTATTAAATATAGAATTATAAACATATTTTTTATTAAACTTAATAATATCCGGATAATATACCAAATTATAAGTTCTTTCTCCCGGTATCTGTTTCTTTAGAATACAAAACAAATAATAAAACAACATTTGCTTAATATAAATATAATGTGTATCAAAAGAACTAGGTTTTACTATGGGCATAGGATCAGCTGTAGTCATAACCTCTGAAAAACCTTTGAATTTTGATCGCATAAATTCCTTAAAAAATAAACGGTTATGTAAAATTGCAGGAGAAAGTGAAAAGAAAAAGTTTACATTTGAATGGCTAATATAAGGAGCTACCACTTCACCTAAATTAGAATTATAATCTAAAATATAAGATATAAAACGGCGCATCTGAGTATTTAATAAATATAATGTCCATTTTTCCTTAATTGTATTACCATATGTATTTTCCAAATAACACCTTGAAGATTTTTCCTCTTCATTTAATAATTCTACAAAATCTCTTTTAAGTAACTTACTGCAGGTTTCCATCGGCATTCTTCCGGTATATCTTTGTAAAACAATTTTAGCTTTTTCTGACATAGGTAAATTATTTTTATCAATGCCTTCAGATAAATTAAGGTATGAACCTGCAAAAACATCTCCTATGTATCCGGATAAAATACAATCATATTCACTTTTCACCTTATATAATGTCGGAAACCAATGTGTAGCATGACTATCTACTGCCAATTCACTTATCCAATTCTGTTCTTCAATATAATCCGACAAAAAATTATCTTTTAAAGTAACTTGAATAAAAGGGACTTTTACTTTTTTCGCTACCAAATCCGCTGCTTTTGATTCAGCGCTGGATTTTCTCCCATGATTTATAGCTGTTAATGCAAAATCACTTTTTGATTTTATATTATTTGCAATAATAAGTAATAATCTTGAATCAAGGCCTCCGGATAGCGGAACCAATACTTTTTTTGCTCCTATTAGACAATCAGAAACCGTATTCGATATAATTTGATAATATTCTTCAATTAAATCAGCCATATCACAATTATATCGGTCATCAGTAAATTTAGCCCAATTAAATACTTTAATTTCTTGTTTACCCTGAAAGTATTTAAGCAAACTATCTGAAGGAATTAATTTCATATTCTCATACATATTGTTATCTTGTATCAAATAATTTCTTCTAAGAAATTGAACCAGGCTAAACTTATCAAGCTTTGGTTTAAAATCCGGATGCAACAAGCATATTTTATACTCACTGCCAAAAACAATACCCGTAGTTGATTGCCAATAATATAATTTTCGCGATCCCAGCCAATCATTTGCAATATATAAGCAATGTTTCTTTTTATCCCATATACAGAGTGTATAACTTCCGTCCATATGCACTAATGATTCAACACCCTTTGTCTTATATAAACTTGCCAATTCGCTTAAATTATTAATAAAAACATCCAATTTTGTGTTTTTAAGATGCTTTCTTGAAATATTACCGTAAAGTAACATTATTAAATCATCATCTTCATATAAATAATCTTTAACGCTCAAACAATCAGGTAATACTAAAAATCCTTTGAATTCATTATTAGAAATAGAATGAACCTTCAACCAAGGGAAATGCTTCACCATTGATGTGACTTTATTCAATGTAAAACTTGCCGATTTTTCACTATTTTTTTCAACTATACCGAATATACCTGCCATAATTAATTCTCAACTACTATTCCTTCTCTATATGATTAACCCAGTTTTTACTAGGTTTAAATTTAAATAAATAATTAATTTCGTTTAATTTTTTGTTATTTAATATTTTATCATTTGAATGAATAATTATATCATTAAAATCAAATTTCATTATAGGATATTTTTTAATTTTAAGTGCATTAAAAATAAGAGGAATTTTATTATAATCAAATCCAATTATATTTGCTGATACAGCATCTAAAGCAACTGGATTTTCTGCTGACAATAACAAACCGGTATTTCTTGAAATGTTAAAAAGCGGACCTTCCCCTTCGCCAGCCACTATCCCATCTATTATTGTTATATATCTTCTTTTGATATTTTCTGATAAAAAACCATATTTATCGGTATAAAAACACAAACGATTTATATCAAGAATACCCCGCCACAAAGTATCATTCCCATACCAACTTCCTCCATATATATTTAACGGATCGCTTACTTTGCCGAATATTTTAAATATTTTTTTTATTATTCTCAAAAGTAAATATATGAATGATTTTAAAGAATATTTTTTTGTTAAATTAATTATATCCCACATTTTTGATTCAATATAAGGTAATAACTCTGCATTACAATATTCATCTCCTCCACTGGAAGATGAACCTTGCCTATGATGAGGTAAAGACTGCTTATCTGCTAAAGTACCTACTAAATTTTTTAAAGAAGCTGTAATTCCTGTCTTACAATGTGTTTTTAATTTTGGCATATTAATAATAACATCTGATTCTATTACATAATTATTTAGTTTAAACACATGATATTCTATATTATGATACTTCCTTGTTAGTTTGAACGGATAATCAATAGTTCTATATCTCTTGATATCTTGCTTTGTATTATGCAACAAACTATCATTGTTTAATTTAATTTCTTTAGCATGTTCAATTTTACTAGATTTATTTACTAAAAGTGCCGATTTGTATTCTGATGTTAATTCTCTAAAATCTACCAATTCCACGGAAACATGAAAAAAACTATTTAGATGTTTAACAATTTCTTTTAATGGCGTTTGCTTTTCGGTTAATAGTTTAAAATCACATCCCTGAATAGGAGCATCTCCGATAATCAAACGACCGTTATTTCCCAATTTTTTTAATACCAATTTTGCCACTTCATATATTACAGACCAATGTGTAACTAAACATTCAATCGGCGGACCGCCTTCTTTATAATGAAAAACAAGATTAGGTTTGATTAAGACAGAATCTCCGGAAAAAACTGTATTTATTAATGGATCATCATAAGGAGTATTTAAAGAAAGTGCGATTACTGAGCGTATCTGTTCCTCAATACGTTTGTAGGAAGGCAAACTTCCGTCGAGATTAATACTAAATTCTTTAGGGTAAATTAAAGATTCATCTTTTACAACGCCGACTTGATAGTTTGTTAGTATGCTTTCTATGCCCATAGGAACTAATTATTTTTTATAATAACTTCGGCTAATTCGATATCAAATTTTTCATCTATATCAATACTTTCTTCCCTTTTCATAAAATACGGCAATATTTTATCGCCATAAATGCTATTTTTTTTAATTAAACAATTATTTGTAAAAGCATATATTGCAGCTCCGTTTCTGGCATAAAATTTCGGTTTTTTCTGACGTAAGTTCATATTTTCATTATATTTTAAAAACGGTTTTAAATATCCGTTTTTTAGTTTCATCACCGAGTAAGGATTGAAATTGTGAGGAACCTCAACTACACTTACGACAGAATCAGCATCCGAACTCATTAATAAATTCAAAGCCTCGTCTATATGCTTGTAAGTTCTTAGCGGTGAGGTAGGCTGCAAAAGCAAAATATAATCAGGAACATACTTTTTATTAACTTTTAAAAAATTAATTGCATGTTTTATCACCGGAAGCATCGGTGTATTATCTTTAGCAAAGTTTTTCGGCCTTTTAAAAGGAACTTCTATCCCCTGTTTTCTGCAATATTCCATTATTTCGTCATCATCACTTGATAAAATTATCTTATCTATTAAATTACTTTTTTTTGCCTCATCTATAGTCCATTTTATCAAAGGTTTCCTACATAAATTAGATAAATTCTTTCCTGGAATTCCCTTTGATCCACCGCGAGCAGGAATAATTGCTAATATTTTTTTCATATAAACATTTGGTATCTATGCTAATCAAGATTAGCAACTACAAGTAGAAGAAATCATGACTACCCCCTATCCCACAATCCCACTATCGCACTTTCCTTTCTATTATATTAAAATCCTTTTTTGTATATCAACTTTATTTAAATCTATTTCACTTAAAATTTTTGCTATTTTCTTACCGGCTTTACCATCACCATATATATAATCCGGCTTATATTTTCCATGTTCTATTTGTTTTTTAATTGCATTTACTATTTCATTTTTATTATAATTAACATCAAAAACGTTCTTTCCCCTACATCTCCCCTGTTGCCTGGTACCAATATTTACCACAGGAACTCCTACGATAGCGCCTTCTCTTATGGCACTGCTCGTATTTCCTATTAATACTTTACACATATCCATTAACTGCACAAAAACTTCCATAGGTAAATTTTTAAAAATATGAAACCAATCCGGCTTATATTCTTCTCTAAAAGTTCGTATTCCTTTAGAGATTTCATCACTACCTGCATCTGCATTCGGCCAAAGCATTATAGTCGGTATCTTTAACTCATTTAAAGCCATTAATGTCTCATTTATATGTTCCCTATTTTTATGAAATTCGGTAGTAACAGGATGTTGTAATACTAATAGAAATTTTTCTTTTTTTAATGAAAAATTGCCGCCTACTCCTTTATACTTCTTCCAAAAATTATCTTCATTAAAATTGTTACTTTTTCTGCTTTCTTCTATAACTTCTTTAACTATATCTATTCTCGGACATCCGGTTACAAAAACATTTTTTGGTTCTTCTCCCATTTTTATAATTCTGTCTGATGCCCTTTTATTTGCAGGGAAATGAATATGTGCGAATTTTGTAACAGCATGCCTTATAGACTCGTCAACTGTTCCCGAGACCTCTCCGCCCATAGTATGCGCTAAAAATATATTAAGATATGCGGCAGAAATAGCGGTGGCCATTGTCTCAAACCTATCTCCTACCGTAATTACGATATCTGGCCTTTGATTTTGAAATATATCAACCAGACGTATAATCCCCAAACCGGTGGACATAGCCATTGTTTCAGGTGTTTCACCTTCAACCAACATATAGAATCTCTCATCTATATGAAATCCATCCTTTTCTATGATATCTTCAACCTTACCATATTTATCTAAAATTGCAGAAGCACCCGCATAAATATGAAGCTCAATATTCCTATTTTTCTTAAGTTCCCGTGCCACAGATTTAATGCTCGCATAATTTGCCCGGCTTCCGATAACAATACCTATTTTTCTTTTTCTTTTTCTTTTCATTTTATATTCTCCATTAAAATGCTCTGCAAGCTATTACTGAATTAATTGATTTTACAAATTACACAGAACTATCTTGAATCATCCTAATTTCTTCTATCACTAAAATCTTTTAATGTATATTTATGTTCTTATTATTCTTTATGTTTAATAACAGTTACGCCTATATTTGGATTTGATAAATCCTGAAAACTCCTCAGATCAAAGTTCGTAATAAAATTTAGCCATGCTTTATTCCACAAAACATCATCAGAAATTATAATTTTACCGTCTTGCATATTCAAAAAGGCAGTTACATATTCCCATATCATATGTTCGTATGTATGCAGACTATCGTGTATAAAAATATCGCAAGGTTCTTCTCTTAAACATTCGACGAGCAAATCTTTCGAATCACCTGTTCTCAATTCCCATCTATATTTATATTGTTCAGGTACTAAAAAACCTGCTTTCTGCCGTTCCGGCAGAGACCAATTCATAGTATTTTTTCCTTTTTCTGAAGGCAAATCAATAGAGATTAACTTTCCAGAATTATTTGCTTCAAGAGCAGCAAGAATCATTGATGTTGTACCACCAGCAGCTGTACCTGTTTCTACAACTCTTTTAGGTTTTAATTCTCTTATTAAAGCGTAAAACCAGGATATATTTGCGCTTGAACGGAAAAGATTGCTAAAACGATCCTCATATGAATCACACTTTTTAGGAACCCATCCCTTTTTAACTGCACTAAGATAAATTTCTTTTAGGACATTATTTTTTAATAATTCTTCTTGATAGATTTCAAGTTTCAATTCAGATTTATTTAATATATGTTTTAATAATGATTTTAGTGCAGCACCGGGAGGACAGACCGCTTTATGAATAAATCGTTTTATTCTAAAATAATTTAAAAATTTTTTATTACCGGGTCTTATTAAATATTTATCCCACATATTCTACCCCTTTTATTTAAATCAGTTAAAAATATCAATACATTCTACTTGAAATATAATCTTCATCTTTAGAATTTTTTATGAAATTACATAAATTTATTAAATCCTTATTATCAAATAAATTCTTATCAACAATCTCAATATCCCTATTTAATGGATGTTCTTGTGGATAAGGATAAATATCATATATATATGAGTCATATTTTGCCGGTCTTTCTTTAAAAAACAGATACGCATGCTTAATAGCCAGATCTTTTTGATATTCTGATAATGCAGGTATTTTTTGAATATTTGCTATCTTATCTAAATATTCTTCTACACTATCTGAATCAATTGTAAATCCCCTGCCTGAATACCTTCCGGTCCCTGCTGTCAATACAGGGACACCAAAACACGGTAATTCGGCCCCTATTGTTCCCCTTACAGTTATCCCATAATCAGCAATCTTAAAAAAAGAATAAGGATTAATATTAATATCGGCAGGTATAATGGTAATATTTTCCGGAATTTTTCCTAGTGATTCTTTTATTGCGATTATTTCCCCATATTCGCCCTGGTATTTCATATTTTTACGTCTGAATATATTAGCTGGATGTAATTTCAACAACCAATTAACATCTTTATTTTTACTTGCGACTTCCACCGTTTTTACCAACCATTCAGTAAATCCATTTTTAAACAAATCTTTCCCAAAAAAGAAATTTGCATCATTTAAAATATGCGAAAATATAATTGCTATTTTCTTGTCAGAATTTAATTTTAATCTCTTAATTATTTCCTCTTTGGTAACCAATGCCTTGTTCGTTGCCAATTTTTTATATTCAAACCATTTGCCGTCCAAATATCCTTTTTTAAAATAATCCAGTACAAATTCACTATAATTTTCATTATTGTTTTTATAGTTATTCCATGTTTTTTCTGAGACTGAAAACGGATGTTCTCTGAAATTATCGGTGTTATATCTCTTAACTATTATAGAATTTGGTTCGTGGCAACTTGCCCATTGTAAATAATCTATCTCACGATAAATTGATTCATAAAATATTTCACAGACACCAACCGTTCCCTTATCCAAAACTAAAACCTTTTCTGGTTTAGTTAATTCGATTATTTTCTCTATGCCATCAACAATGCGGCACGAACTCCTTACTATTTTTGCAATATTCTTTCTTGATTTTCTATCAATTTGTATTTTACCTGAAGGTACAATTCCGCTAAATGACGCAAGTGAATGAATCCCAACCAAAGTATTCTTATATCTCATATTTTTTATTTCATTAACATCATTTATTAATAATACCTTATTATACAACCTCTTTGCTTCAGGTGAATTTCCAATGCTTAAAAAATCTTCCAAATATAAAATATCATTAAAATCATATATTTCACCATGTATAATATCGGACATTTTTTTCAAATGGATAAAAGTTAATATCACTATACTAAATCCGTATTCTTCCAGCTTTTTTGCAATTATTGATTCTATATTCATTGAATATGGACTGTTTAACGTACTAAATATTAAGACCGTATGGCCGTTTTTGCTATTTCTTTTTTTTGTTGTCAGAAACTCCCCGTATTTTTCCTTAAATTTTTCAGTATACATAACAATATCTTTATCATATTTATTTAGATTTTCACTTTTTAAAAATTTGAACAAATAATATTTTATTTTATATAAAATATTTGATAATTTCACTTGAAATACCTTGTTAAATATCATCCTAATATTATTTTAGCTATAAAAATTCCACAAAACTACATTTTTTAGCGGGATTTACTTAATCCGTTATAGATTTCTACTAAAATCTCTTTAATATTAAAAATATAATTCCAATCAGGATAATGTGATTTAAACTTCCGCACATCACTAATCCACCAAATATGATCTCCGATACGGTTTGTTTCATTGTAAGACCAATTCATTTTTTTTCCGGTTATTTCTTCGCACATTTTTATCGCTTCTATCATTGAACAATTTGAGTGCCTGCCTCCGCCTGCATTATAAACCTCTCCCATACGCGGTTTCTGATAAAAATTCCAGAACATATTTACAAAATCATAACTATGTATATTGTCTCTGACTTGTTTTCCTTTATATCCAAATACGGAGTATTTTTCACCCGAAATTGCACATTTCATCAGATAAGCTAAAAAGCCATGTAATTGCGTACCGGAATGGTTAGGTCCTGTCAAACATCCTCCGCGGAAGCACGCTGTCTTCATTCCAAAATATTTTCCGTATTCCTGAACTAATACATCAGCAGCAACTTTAGATGCACCAAATAAACTGTGTTTTGAATTGTCTATACCCATACTTTCATCTATGCCAAACTTAAAATATTGATGTTTTGTATCAACTTCCCATCTTGTTTCTAATTCTATCAAAGGTAAATTATTGGGAGTATCACCATACACTTTATTAGTGGAAGTAAATATAAATACTGCCTCAGGACAATATGTATGGGTCATCTCCAATATTGTCAATGTTCCGTTTGCATTAACCGTAAAATCAGTGAATGGTTCTTTTGCCGCCCAGTCATGTGAAGGCTGCGCCGCAGTATGAATAACCAGTTTTATATCTTTCCCGTATTCTTTGAATACTTTTTCTACAGATTCCTGATTTCTTATATCAATATCATAATGTTTATAATTTTCAATTTCTTTTTCTATTTTATTTCTATTCCATTTGGTAGATGCTTCATCACCGAAAAAATATTTTCGCATATCATTATCTATGCCTACAATTTTAAAATCCTTTTTAGAAAAAAAACGGACACTTTCAGAACCAATTAAACCCGCAGAACCAGTAATCAATACTATTGACATATTAAAATTTCCTTTTACTAATTTATATTTATCATACAATCAATCATTTAAAAATAATTAATGTCCGCTTTCCGCGACTTCCAAAAAAGTACCTATTTTTCACTTTCATTTTACATGCTCCAGCAAAACCATGGTATTTCCCGGTATATCAACCTTTACTTTTTTCCCTATTATTTCTTTCATTCTATCAGCCCGTATACCGTCACCTGGTTTTTTAAAATCTAATAAATCGGAAGTTATAACAGTACCTTTTTTTATATATTTTTTAGAAACAATGCTTTTTTCAAAGATAAACTTCATATCTTTAAATTTAATTATATCATCTTTATCAACCTTGTTATTCAGCATTATTTCAATATTTCTTATACCTTCTACTAAATTCTTCATTTCATTTGGTTCCAAGGAAAATTTAGCATCAGGACCATAAAGATTCTTATGAGTAGTAAAATGTTTCTCAATTATCTTTGCTCCTAAAGTCACTGCTGCAAAAGAAGCATAAATAGTCAATGTATGGTCAGATAAACCTACCGGCATTTTATATCGTGCTTGCATTTCTTTTATAACATTCAGGCCTACTTCTTCATATTTACAAGGATAAGAGGATGTACATTGCATAATAAATAGATTTTTGTTGTATTTATTAATAGTTTTTACAGCACTATCTAATTCCTTCCAATTATTCATTCCTGTTGATAAAATAATCGGTTTTTTAGTTTTTGCAACAATTTCTAAATATGGTGTATTTGTAACTTCTCCTGAAGGGATTTTATATATATCAACACCTATCTTTTCCAATGATTTCACTGCTTTAATTGAAAATGGAGAACAAACAAATTTCTTTCTTTTATCTTTTATATGCTTTTTAATACCTATCCATTGTTCCTCTGTAAACGATGTTCTTTTAAAAAACTCTTTCCTGCTTTCATTAGTAAAATATTTCGGAGATGGTGCATCCGGCAAACTTTCTTCATCAAAAATATGCATTTGAAATTTAACAGCATCTACTCCGCAATCTACTGCGGAATTTATCAATTTTTTTGCAAGTGATACCGAACCATTATGCGTCATTCCAAGTTCAGCTATAATTAAAACTTTGTTTAACATATTCTTATCTAATATCTTTTACACTTAAGATAATCCTCATCATTTGAACGAGTTATGAAATTACATATTTTTGCTGAATTTTTATTTTGTATACCGACAAATATAATCTCATTTTTTCTGCCAATTAAACAGAGTATAACCGCAACCATTCCGGAGAAATTTTCGCCTTTGATATCTTCAACCACGAATAATTTGAAATTTTTGAAACGATATCTGCACCGGGATTATATTCAACAGGCTTATTAATATCTTCTATAAATGAAGAAACGGCTCTGTAAATTTCATCGGCTGAGTTATTATATAAATTAAAACCAAACTCCTCAAAATTATAATGATATGAATAATCGGATAATAATTTTTCGAACTTCATTAAATTTCCGTTTCTATCTCTTACTGTTTTATAATACACCCAAGAATTTGGGAGACCATAACTAAAAGGAAAAGCATTAATAATCAACTTCAAAATATTATTTACATTTGGCAACCATGCCCCTCCACCAGGTTCTCCGATAAAAATATCTGAATTGGTTGCAGCATATATATAAAATAGATTTTTATCAATTTTGATAAGTCTATTATCTATGAGCATCCCGTTAAATTCCTTCATTTTTAATAATGAAGGGACAACATCTCCTGTTAACAATACTATGTAACCGGAATTATTTAGTTTTTTTATTGCCATAATATAATCTTCAAAATTTGAACCGCTTCTTGTATAATTAGAAGCATCGTCTTTTTCTTCCAATCCTTTCTGTCGCAAGTACAGACAACATAATTTTATTTTATCTTTTTTTTCTTCCGGCAAATAATTTAATATTTTATTTTCAATATCTCTTTGTAAACTATTAGGCAAATAAACATTTGGTGCAAATACCTTTTCAGACAATTTAAAATATCCCGTTGGCCATGAATGGCCAAAATTATTTAATCCCCCCGGTTTTGATTCATCTTTTCCTATCTCATTGGGTAGCTGCAAATTGCCGTAAATTTCGTTAACATAGTGAATATTACACGATGCATTTAACAATTTAAAAATGTTTTTCACAATATTGGGAACTCCTTCCCTATACCAATAAGCCCATGGGAAAACCAATGCTTTTCCAAACACCCTATATTTGGTACCAATACTCAATGGTAAAAAAATAACCTCAATATCAGTCCAAATTAACGACACTTTCCAATTATGCCTTCTATATTCTGAAAAAACTATAAAAACACATCTTTGGCCTTTATATACCTTTCTTGTTATGTCCGGGCCTGTAATAGTGTGACCAAAACCACCATCAGGTAATAACACAACCACCTGAGCTTTTCTAATAATATTTATATTTATTAACAGTTTGGCTATAGAATATGTGAAACAAATAATAATATTTATAGATTTGATTATTGTTAAAATAAATTTTTTCATAATGAGATCTTATTCATCCTGCAGCCAGAAGACCACGTTTATAAAAGCGATAGTGAATGGTCTTCGGGCAGGATTCCGCTCCTAGAATCTTAAGGTAAACTATATAACGGGTTTTTAACCCGTGTCGCTTCATTTAATGGTTGTTTTTAAGAAATATGACGTTATAAGATGATCAAATATTAAATGAATATCTTCTATCGGGCCATAGTCCTCTGCGGGAACTACTATGCATAAATCAGCTATTTTACCTACATCACCGCCATTTCTGCCAAGAAATGCAATCGTTTTTATTTTAATTTTCTTTGCCATCTCTACTACACGCACTATATTTGGCGAGTTACCGCTACCTGAAAAAACGATAAGTATATCATCTTTATTACCCAATTCTACCAACTGTGCAGAAAATATTTCTTCATAACTATTATCATTTGCTACTGCTGTTATAATAGAATTGCTGTCAGAAAGTGAAATGGCTTTAAATCCTCTATCTCTTTTTTTGGCAACACCCATCATAAAATCGTTTGCCATATGGGATGCAGTTGATGCACTGCCGCCGTTTCCGGCTATAAATATCTGTCTTTTGTCTTGATAAGATTCTTCCAGTAATGAAATAACAGATACTACTTTTTCTATTGGTATATTATCCAAAACACTTTTGATATTTCCAAAATAATCTTTAATAAAAACATTTTTATCAACATTAGACATATTTAACACCAATCCTTTTAGATTTTATAACAATTTTTACAGATTTTGGGAATTTTACCTTCTAAATGCGACTTACGGAAATGTTGATAAATTTTACCATTCCATACACTTTCAAATTTTCTTGCATCACCGAGATTGGAAACATTGGGATTACCTATCATGCAACACGGTACTATTTTCATATCTGAACTTATAAATGCCCTATTAAACGGCCAGGGACATTTTGTATTTACAGTTTCATTATTATATTTTTGTTCAAGGTTCCAGCGGGTAATTTCTATTCCGTAGTTTTTTGCTTTTTCCAACAATTTGGATAAATCTGATTTGGGTAAGAATTCTTTTATCTCCAGAGATTTATTATTTTTATTCCATTTCTCCTGACCAAAATCACTCATCCCTATCGAATAAGTTAAACGCTTGAACTCCATATGTTTTGCCAGGTCTAAAAACTCAAATACCTGATGTTTATTATGTTCTTGTAGCAATACCCACATTCTTGTCACTAATTTATTTTTGGAATTAGAATAATTATTTAGTATTTTTAGGTTTTCTACCACCTTGTCAAAATTAGAATTTCTTCGGATTTTTTCAAATACTTTCTTTGTCGCTCCATCAACTGATATTTGTATTTCATTTACACCGGAATCAACCAGCTTCCTGTAATTATCGTTAATATGAAGCAATGAGCCATTAACCGTCGTCCTGATCCATATATATTTTTTTACTACATACTCTATCATTTTAAAGAATTCTTTATTCAACAAAGGTTCACCCATGCCCTGTAATTTTATTTCAGTCAAACCATATTGCTCGTCAATTATCTTTTTAAAATCATCAAATTTTAAATCATCCGCCCTCTTACCATTTTTCCAATCGTTCAATTGACACATTATACAGCGAAAATTACAACGGCTTGTCGGTTCTATATCAAGAATAACCGGAAAAAAAGAACGAGTAATCTTTCTCAGTTCATTCTTAGCTATAATAAAATTCTTTAACCTCTCAGGATAATGAATAAAACCATTATACTGAATCATCTTATACGAAAATTCATCCGGTTTGGGAACCGGAATATTCAGTAATTCTCTGTCTTTTTCTCTTTCAAGATATTCAAGTTCAATATCACGCCTTAATTCATCGGGATGATTCACGTAATGCTTCGCCTTGTTTAAAATATCTTTATATTCCCTGACATATTCTTTGTTTAGTGGTGCTTTTGATTTTGGCATTTATAAACCTCTTATATTTTAAAATTTTGTAATTAACATTTTTATTTAGTATGTCTTAAAAATCTAGCCGGATTTCCTACGACGACGCTATTTTCAGCAACATCATGCAAAACGACGCTCCCCATACCAATAAGGCAGTAATCTCTAATTTTGATATTTTGCCTAATAGAACTATTGGCTCCTATATAACATGATTTTCCCATATTGACATCTCCTGAAATACATACTCCTGCATTTATAATTGAATAATCTCCGATTATATCGCCATGAGTAATAACTGTGTTTGGCAAAATAAGTACATGATTGCTAATTTGAACATCTCTTGTTATAGTTACGTTCTGATGGATTACACAGCCAAAACCTAACGTTACCGTATTTGAAAGGTTAGCAGTAGGATGAATAATTGTCTCAAATCTTTCCAAAGGAATATTTAATCCTGAAATTATTGACTTTTTTTTCCAAAAATTATGAGGACCGCCTATACCTGTTATAAAATAACAATCCTTTAAATATTTAGAGGATTTCTCAAATGGTCCGAGTACTTTGGAATTTAAAACTTTTTTACCCCATAAAGATTTATTATCATCCAAAAAACCGATACATTCATATCTGCAATTTGATGAATTTAAATTAATATCATTAATTGTATCTAAAATATCAACACAACCGCCGGTTGCACCTAAAATAATTATTTTCTTTTTTTTCATAGAAAAAGCTATGGTTTAAACCACCAATAATCACCCGTATATCCGACTTCTCTAAACATTTTTTCCCACTCGTCGCAGTGAAGATACGTCGTAGCGACTACCGCCCATTTATCAAGTTTATTCTTTTCTTCCCCGTTACTATATGCCCCAATACTGATATATTTATGTCTCCGACTTACTCGTTCTATCTCTCTTAATGCATTTTTTACCTCTTCCAATTCCAATATATTATGCAAACTGTTAATAGAAATTACTAAATCAAAATATTTATCCGGAAAAGGCAGTTCTTTTGCGTTAGCCATGCATATATGAGGTTTTGCTTTATCAGTAGCATTACTAAGTGCATATTCTGATATATCAATTCCTGCAACCGTAATACCCGGTATTTCTTCCAAAAAATCGTGTATTAAGAATCCTTTAGCACATCCTACATCTAATACTTTACTTTCACTATTAAGCTCGTAATATTCTTTAAAACGTTTAACAACCGATTTCCATCTGCCGTCATAATAATAACCGCCCAATCCTTGCTGACGGGTTCCGTCAAAATATTCCTTATCTAATTTCCAAGATAACAACCGGTCTTCAGCACTTACTTGCGAACGCTCTGCAACAGGTCTTACAGTTTTTGGCAACGTATCTAAAAGATTAACCTTAGCCATTGTTACTCCCTTTTATATCTGCTTTTTCAAGTGCCCTTTTATAATGATAAAAATCTCCTTCCCTTGTGAGCATAATCGGAATCCCCTTATAAACAGGGTATTTACGCTGGCAATCCGGTTCTTTACAAATAAACCATTTTCCTGAAAACATCAAAAAACCTTTTTTACCGCGCGTTACACAATGAGGACAACGAAGCATTTTTAACAATTCTGACATATTCGCTCCTTCAAAAAATATTTCAAATTCGAAGTTTTTCTATTAGTTCAAAACCCTGCATAACCACTTCACCTATATTATCATAAACATATCTGCCTTTTCTACCTATCGAAAAAACATTCTTTGGCAGCGAATCCATATATTTTTTTGCCTTTTCCTTTTCACTTTTAATAGGATACGGATATAGTTTATTATTGAAAGACGGTATTTCCATACCTAATAATGTAGTATCTGATTTATAACGATATAATTTCTTATATTCAACTACCCGTGTAAATATCTCATCATTTGGATAATGTAAAAATATTACCGGATCAGGAATAACCTGTTTTACTGGTAGTACTAATTTTATAAAATCTCTCCCGATGTATTTTAATTCACCATAACAATAATCAAACAAAGAATCGATTGAAGTTGTACTTACCAAAATATCGGAATAAAGCCATTTACCATTTACCTGTATACCGCGTTTTTCAACATCAAATTTTTGTATATTGCAATTTAACTTAACTTTAAATTCTCTGCTAATTATATCAAAATATCTGTTATAACCATCGATATTAGTCGGGTGAGCATGGATCAAATCAGTCCGAACCTGTTTTGTCCCTGTTTTTAATGCAACACCTTTTAAAGACCATTCAAAATCTTCCAATTCCTTATTGGATTTAATAGCCCACATTTTTTTTGAATAATTATTAATAAATTTTTTATAAAGTGTTTTTCCGACTGATTTAGTATAATATTCTTCAAAATCCATTTTTCCTTTTATTTCCGGCCTTTTTTCCAATTCTTTGTATATACTCCTGGCATCAGGCATTTTTGGTATATCATCTTTATGTATAGGAAATGAATAAAACTGCCCGTCACTCTCAATAAAAGTATTAAGATATAACTTGAATGGTTTTACCGGGATAAATTTATTTAAAAATTTATAGACCTTTTCATACGGAGTATAAAGCGGCCTTGGACCAAACGTATACGGATGACTGCCATAAAAAAAAGTTCTAATTCCACCACCAAGGCACTTTTCCTTTTCAAATAAAGTTACATCCCAGCCATCCTTTGAAAGTAAATATGCAGCAGTACAGCCGCAAACACCGCCACCAACTACTATTGCTTTTTTCATATTTTAGATTCCTTGTTTTCAATGACAAATCTTTCCAAAACGCTTCTTATCGGTGACGATTCAAACGAATAAACGCGTTTTGCCTTCTCAGTAGAAATTATAAAAGAAATATTTTCCGATTCCTTATTTTTAATTTCAGAAGACGTACCGGCATTTTTTATAAGTTCCTTGACCGTTTCTTCAACAGTTATAACTTCGCTACATGCCAAATTAATTACATCAAATCCTTTTAAATCATTTTTTAATAAATTTTGAATAAATGCCGCCAAATCTGACAGATGTATGGCATTATTGAACCCTTCGGAATGATTATATACGGTTATATCTTCACCCTTAAAAACCTTTTGAAGTACTTTTGCAAGCCACGGTCCCTTAGCCATTTTTCCGAGCAGTCCCGGTAACCTAAGGGCTATTGAAGGGATTTTATCTGAAATATCCTTTAATAATAACTCCCCGATATATTTTGAAATCCCGTATACAGAAGGATTTATTATTGGAGTATCTTCGTCAACCACTTTATTTTCTATTTCACCGTATACGCTTATGCTGGAAAAAAATATTATTTTTTTAACACCGGCTTCTACCGCATACAAAGCCAAATTCTCAACCGCGGTCATATTGTTTTTTATATATTCTGCAACTGGGACTCCTGAAGGCCTTGCTTCTGCCGCAGTATGTATTATGGCATCAACATTGTCCGGACCGTTAAATTTCTGGCTTAAATCCGCCTTGATAATTCTAAATTTCTTTAGATTTAACAGCTTCTTTATAACATCGGAATCATCTATCTTGTCGAGTCCTATGACATTATTCCCGCTTTCCAATAAATCGGCAGCGAGATATGACCCGGCAAAACCACTAACCCCTGTAAGCAAAATATTCATAACTATAATCTATTCTTGCGATTAATCCGTACAGTCAACTATTTATTTATACAACTCATTCTTATTTTTTATTACAAGCTAACGCAAACAAGTAATGACACATAGGATAAAATCCTGTATGTACAACCTCATCGTTCATGCCGAAAATAAAAACATTCTTAAATTTTTTTAAAAGTAATTTTTTCAATCTTCCAGCATCGTACAAATTTACATGACCAATTTTACTTGCTTTGCAAGCGTACTCTGCCGCAGTTATATTCGGAGTCCCGATTATACAAAATCCGTCTTTTTGCAGATTTTCCGATAATGTTTTTAAAAATATCTCCTCCTGATTCTTTTTTAAATGTTCCATAACGTCTATGCATACCATCGCATCAAATTTACCTATTTTATTTTTAAAAAAATCTCTTTTCTGAAAAGCTATGTTTTCTTTTACTATATTTTCTTTCGCCCAATTTATTGCACGTTCATCAAAATCAACCGCAACAACCTTTTTAGCAAAACTTCCCAAAATCAAGCTTCCCAATCCTTCATTACAACCTAACTCTAAAACATTCAATTTTGGTTCTTCTCCTAAAAGTTTAGCAGCAAATTTATATCTGGATAGAATAAAAAGGGCATGTTTGGGATCATCTAAAAACTGTCTTGAAAAATACGGACCTAACATAAATTTTTTATTACCGACACAACTCTTTACCTTTTGCCAAAGTTTACTACTATTCATAACCCGCTCCTCACCATAAAATAAATTAAAAGCATTTTCAATTTTGCTATTTTCTTACTATATTATTTGCTTGTCCTATCTTCTGAGCAAGATATTTCCTGTCGGTTACCCCAAGAATAATCTCCTCGATATTCCCTTTTTTATAAATTATTACGCACGGAGCCATCTTAATATTATTATTACTTACTGTATACGGATTTTCCTCGATATTTAATTTTACGAATTTAATACTTTTATATGCTTTTGCTGTTTCATAAACAACCGGAGCATTAAATCTGCACACCTCGCTTCTTGTCGCCCAACAATCAACAACTACAATTCCCTTATTACTGATTACTTCTTTATTGAAGTTATTATCGTTTACATTAATTATTTTTATCATAAAATCCTCCTAATAAAATGTTCTGCCCATATATTCAAAATTATAACCATAAAAATCATAGTTGATAGTGTGATATTTATTTATCAATGAAAACAGTGCACTATTATTATCAAGCTTGTTTTTCCCGGCTGATTCTCCGTCAGCTACAGCTAAATTCTGCAGTTGCCCGTAAATATAAATCAAAGCCGGATTAAGTTTTTCCAGGTATTCATCCTGACCTTTTTTGGGTATTTCAGTAAGAGCTAAAGTCGATACAAATGCATAAGGTGTTATTAACATTTCAGTTGCTCTGGTTAACACAGCAGGAACACATAACATAATTTTGGAGTTTTCATCACCTTCTATAAATTCTCCGTTTTCAGAGATAACAGCTACTTCGCCTGATTTAAAAAATTCCCCTAAATAAAAATATTGAATTGCCAATGTTACAGGATAGTCAAAAATAAAATATCTTTTACAAAGATGATATTGTGTAACTAAACGGGCTAAATTACCAAATCCTCCTCCTACTTCAACAAAATCTATTGGAAAAGAAAAAACATTTTTACAATAATCGTGCAGCATTGCTAGATGGTAAATATGCCTCATAGATGTTCGGGTTATTTGACGGCTATCAAATGTAGTCAAATCTTTTGGCTCGCCGCAAATTGTTTCCGTATAATTTTTCATTATAAATTCATATTTTGAATATCCCAGTTTTTTAATCATTAAATCCATAAAATGCAAACCGCTGCCGCCGATTATATGCGGTCCAAGAATTGAATCTGATTGAAATTTTAATAATGTGTTGACATTTATATGATTCGTCATTTTCTTATGATTCTGAGCCCAAAGCTCCCAACGGTTATCTTTTAAGTATTTATCTTTCAATAACAGATTCATAATCTCTATTGCTCTTACCGCCCTGCTTTTTCTCTGAGATAACGGAGACAAAATACTTGGATTAACAAAAAAATACTTCATACTACCTCCAATGCACGTTAACAATAATCATTTCTTACTTTTCCACTATCACCTAAAATATTTTATCTTACTAATATTTTAGCCTCACGAATTATATCATCTTTACTCAGGCCATTCAATTGTCTCATTTCCAGAATATTTCCATAACCCGAAGCAAATACACCATTTAAACCAAGCCGTTTAAATTTAATCGGTTTCTGGCATTTTTCTAAAATCACTTCCGCGACCGCGCTTCCAAGCCCGCCAATAACAGAATGTTCTTCAACTGTTAAAATCGCTTTCGTTTCCCGGCATGCTTTTAATATTATTTCTTCATCAATAGGTTTAATTGTATGAATATTTATCAATCTAACTGAAATTCCAGATTTTTTCAATTCATCTATAGCTAATTGCGTTTCTTGAATTATGAAACCCGTTGAAATAATAGTAACATCATCGCCATCATTAAGTACAATACCTTTTCCTATGACAAATTCATAATCGTTTTTATATACAGAAGGATTCTTTCCCGTCCCTATTCGTATATAAACCGGTCCTTTCATTTTGTAAGCTGCCATTGTAGCTTTTCTCGTTTCTAACGGGTCTGCCGGAGATAATACCGTTAAATTAGGTAAACACCGCATAATAGAAATGTCTTCCGTACCATGATGCGTAGGACCAAGAGTACTGTAATTAAAACCCGCACCTATACCGATTAATTTAACATTTTGGTTCTGCTTGCATATATCGTTTCTAATATATTCAAAAGGCCTCATTGTTAAAAATGGAATTATAGTATAAACGAAAGGTATGAAACCGCACATTGCCATTCCGGCTGCAACACCAATCATATTTGATTCCGCAATACCTACATTCAAAAATTGTTTTGGATAAAGTTTTATATAATCGTCAAAAACGATTATGCCGTTATCAGCCAATAAAGTAAATATTTTCGGATCTTTAGATATATCAGTTAATTCGCTAACAAATGCATTTCTCATATTAATATTATTCCAAAGTTATTATAAGACCATTGAATAAGTATCTGTGTAGTGATTCTTAGGATTTTATTGTATTTGCGAGGTCTCCTCGCTGTCCTGTATTTATCAATCTTGATTGACTTATAGCCGAGCCCTGAGAACAAAAACGTTCGGGCAAGCAAGATCGGCAACTACAATGCGACACAATATCTATTTTCAGGGCAACATCTCGAATATTTTTCCAACAATATCATAATACTTTTTCGATATCTTCAATATTCAGTTCTTTACAGGCGACTTTCATTTCTTCATTATTTGGTAATCTATAGTGCCATATCGCTTTATCTTCCATAAAAGATACTCCTTTGCCTTTTATTGTATTAGCAATGATAACACTTGGTTTATTTTTAGTAAATGGAACATTTTTTAATGCTTTTAATATTTCCGAAATACTATTACCGTTAATTTCCTTAACGCTCCAATTAAAGCTTCTCCATTTTTCAGCAAATGGCTCCAAACTATTAATTTCGTTAGTTTTCCCCATACCTTGTAATTTATTAGAATCAACGATAGCAATCAAGTTATCAAGTTTCCGGTTACCTGCAAACATTGATGCTTCCCAGATTGTTCCTTCCTGACTTTCCCCGTCACCTAAAATTGTATAAACCTTATATTTATTTTTTTTTAATTTACCCGCAAATGCAACACCGCAAGCAATAGAAAATCCGTGACCTAGCGAACCGGTTGTAGCTTCTATACCGGGTAATTCATGTATATTAGGATGTCCGCCTATAATACCGTCTATTTTACAATATTTCTTTAATATTTCTTTTTTGATAAATCCTTGTTCTGCCAGTATGGCATATAGCACTGTACATGCATGTCCTTTGCTTAAAATTAAACGGTCACGTTCTTCGGAATTAACGTTTTTTCTACTGAAATTCAATATCTCGGTATATAATACGGTAATAATATCAGCAATAGAAAAAGCAGGAGCAATATGAGCACCGCCAGCATAATAAGCCATTGCCAAAATCATGCTTCTTACTCTTTTAGCAATTTTTTCTAATTCCTCTATTTTGTTCCCTTGTAATTTTTTTTTCATTTTTTTAAATTATTATGTTAAGGTTATTACATATCTTAACACAAAGTATAACTTCCAAGACGAGATCCTTCGGTCGCCGTGGCGACATCAGGATGACGTCAAAGAATTGCACACTGTCTTTTTCATCCATTTTACATTGTAACAACTTTCTTCATCTTTTATTTTACCGTCTTTATATGCCTGCATAATTTCTTTTATGGCATCATCCACTGTTTTTTTAGGCTTAAATCCTGTAGATAAAAGCTTATCAGAATTCATCCGGTAAGACCTTGGATCGTTGGATTCAGTAACCACTATTTTCACTGGAATAAAGTTAGTTACTCTTTTTGCGATATCTAAAATGGAGATATTCTCAAAACCTGCATTATAAACCCCTGCCGCTTTTTTTCCCAGATCCAGCATGTATAGATAAACATCAACCATATCCTGAACATGAATATTCGGACGCACCTGATTGCCGCCAAAAACGGTTATAACACCTTTTGTTATCGCCTGCATAGTTAACATATTAACCGATAAATCCAGCCGCATTCTTGGCGAATATCCGCATACTGTAGCAGGCCTTATACATTGAACTATCATTTCATCTTTATAACTTAAAAGAACTCTTTCACTTACCATTTTTGTTTTGTTGTATTCAGATATCGGTTTCAATTCCAATTCTTCGGTGACTTTCGGTTCATCAGTGACCCCGTATACGCTGCCGGAACTTGCATAAATAAACTGTTTAACTTTTAAACGGACTGCTTTATCAATCAATTGCATAGTTGCTAGTGTATTAACTTCCCACGAAAGCCTAGGGTCCAATTCTACGCAGGGATCGTTTGCCACGTTTGCTAAATGAATTATCGTTTCGATTCCTTTAAGCAGTATATTTTCGGTATTACGAATATCTTCTTTAATAATAGTCAGATTCTTTTGTGGTTTCAAATAATTGCCAAACCACATAGCGTCAACCACGGTTACATCATGCCCTTTTTCTAAAAGCTTTTCTGTTAAAACTGTTCCTACATATCCGCACCCACCTGTCAATAATATTTTCATACTTTGTCTCCCAATGTTATTTCAATAAAGCCGTTATATGCTTTGATAGATTCACTTTATTTAAAGAAATACGATTACCCAATTCCGCAACCATTTCTGCACCTGCAACATTGCCGACGAAACCGACGATATCCCAGGAGGCTTTCTGCATGGCTAATAAGGAAGTAATTGCTAAAACAGCATCACCGGCTCCCACACGGTCAGTAATTTTGGAAGCCAACGCCGGTACTTCGGTAAATCCTATTTTTGGCGAATAATGCAAAGTACCGTCTTTTCCGTGAGTAACGGTAAAATTTGAACATTTGATACGTGTACTGACTTCTAACATCAAATCCTTGAACCCTGCGTGCCTCATACGTGTTTCAAGCGCAACTTCATGACCTGCTAAACAAACATAATCGGCTCTCGGATATTTGGAAATTGTATTAAAACCCCTATTCCCTGCATTGGTCTGGGTATTCACCGCTAAAAAAGGTTTTGATTTTGATAATAATTTTATAACAGAAGGTGTCATCATACCATGCCCATAATCCGTAACAATTATCAAATCATAGTTGTTCACAATTTTTGACAGTGTTTTTAATAACCTGTCTTCATTATCATGCCTTATCGGCAAATCGTCCATAATGTAAATTTCAAACATCCTGGCATTTGTATGCGTGTCCACAAACCTTCTTTTATGTATAGTCGGGGCGTTGTTTTGATTGAGTAAATACGGATGGACATTGGATAATAATTTACTTTTTATAAACTCTTCTTCGCGTTCTGTATCTCCCAGTAATGCCAAGATTCCAACATTTGAACAAAAACCTGCTAAATGATTGGCAACCGCCAAACTCCCGCCGGCATATTTTTCAGTATAATGGTATTTAAAAGCTAAAATAGGATCTTTATTTGATTTGCCTAAACCATCGCAAAAAACATATTCGTCTACAATAGCTTCGCCTATAACCAAAGATTTAATATCAGATGCCTTATTCAAATAAGCCAAGATATCTTCTATTGAATATTTTGAACGGAATTCTTTAAGCCATTCTTGTGTCTCAACCGGATATATACTAAAATTAGAATTTATTAAACTTGAAGAACTAAACGTAATGTCGTCAGTAAAATGTATCCTACCGCCAACATCTACTATTGCCTGTTCTTCGTCAACTATCTTGCCTGTTAAATCATTATTCTGATTAGCATATTCCTTGCCTTTCACATAAATATTGGGTTTCAACAATTTAATTGTTTCTATTGCTATTGGCCACTTATTTATCGATACATAATCCACACACTGCAATGCAGCGAGCGTCTCAGCTCGCAATTGCTCGTTAAAAATCGGGCGTCCGGGACCTTTGTTGACGTATTTGTCAGGAGTAATAGTAACAACCAAAATATCTCCTTCTCTTTTAGCCGACTCCAAATGTTTAATATGACCTGGATGTACTAAATCAAAAACACCGTGACAATGCACTACGGATTTATTTTTTGATTTTAGATTATTTATTATCTTAGATAAATCATTCAATTTAACGATTTTATCTATTGTGCCTTTAGTAATACTTTTTTTCATAAATAACTCCGCAAATAGCTTCACTAAATAGCTTTTGATGAACGGTATATATTTTGTATCTCATAACTTTTATTTGAAATTTCTTTTATTTTTTTGGCAATAACCATAATGCACCAATCGGCACCACCGGTGGCACTCCTGCCTAATATAAAATTAATAACACCTGCAATTTTCGGAACACGCCTGTTTAAACCGTTATACACATAATTTAAAAATGGAAACTTAATAAAAATACCTGAAACTATATCATCTCTTAAAAGACGAAGATGAAAACTTGGCAATAAATAAAATGGAATTAAACTGCCTATGGTTGAATTTTTTGTTTTGACTTCACTATATTTAACATAATGCCCTCTACGATCACGAAGTATTATTTTTTTAATTTCAAAACCATTTGCTTTATAAAAATCTAAATAATAATTAGGAGATATCGTCCAATACCCGGCATTGGTTTGGTCACCTGTCCCCTGACTATGTAAAATTATACCGCCAACTTTTACTAAATCCACCAAATTATTCATTGCCTGGCATATATTCATTATATGTTCTACCGAACCATGATCCCAAACAATATCAAATTGCCCTTTCAGATTTTCCGGTATAGGATAATTTAAATCTATTTTTATATCTGCCCGCTCATTAATATCTATTTCCTTATAATCATCATATCCAAAATGTTTAAAAAAATTTGAACAAAGTTTTTTATTACTATTATACCATTCGTTTGTATTCACAGGCAGCTTCTTATGAATTTCATGTTCTTCTTTATTAGTAAATCCATATTTCTTAAGTAATTTGTAATCAACGTAATAATCAACCGTTCCTATAACAATCGCCTTTGCTCCGTTAAAATTGCATTTGTCAATTTCTAATTCTTTATGACATTCTTTTAATAAAATCTTTGCTTCTGCATTCACTAATCCCATCTTATCTCCTCTAAATTATTATTCACTTAATAAAGAAATGTTTTTTGTCCTTAATATGCTGCGTATATTTAAAAATTGATTAAAAAAATATTTATACCTTACTAAAACATATAATAATAAAGAAACAAAAATAACCGACATAAAACTGATAATATTTAACCTCGAATTTTGTCTTAAATATTTAAAAGAAATATTCAAAACAAAGAATAAAACAAGACTAGACAATAATGAATATAACATTGTATGCCTAAAAAACTCTTTTATACTAAATTTTAATTTTATAAAACATACTACTAAATTTAATAACGGTAACAAGCTGCTAAATATAGTGAATATTATTATAACAGTAATTAAATTGGTTTTATGAATATAACAGATGTAAATTATAAATATATATATAGGAATTACAACTATTTGTACCTTTGCAGGAACATCCGGTTGATTTATGGCATATTGCAAATGATTTACAGCTATAGTTATTGAACGAATAATTTGAGTAAAACACAAAAGCTGGAACGGAATAATTGCTTGATTCCATATATCACCAAATAAAAAATTAAAGATAAAGTGAGCTCCGACAATTAAAATAACATAAATAGGTATTAAAATAGAATTAAATAATTCTGAAATTCTAAAAAAAACATTTTTTAGTCGCACTTTATCTTCGCTGACTTTTGATAATATTGGAAACAAAGAACTTATAGAAACAGATGAAAAAGCTTCAATTACTTTAAGATACTTCCCTTTGGCAAATGTATAATAACCGAGTATTGCAGAAGGCCATATTTTTCCCATAAAAAGTTCTATTGAATTATGGAAAAAAAATGACGTAATGTTGGATACGAAACTTGACAGTCCGAAATTTAAGGATTTACGCAGCCTTGAAATATCTAGTTTAAATGCTGGATAATATTCAGCAAAATAAAAAGCTAAAAATACGCTAAATAAATTACCGACTAACGGTGGTATAACCAATGCCCAAACTCCGGCACCAAGAATAGCCATTATTATTGCAGTAATACTGCTAATAAGCGACATAATTAAAAAAACCTGTGTTTCTCTTTTATAATTCAAAGAACGGTGAAGCAAAGCAATCGGTATAGACATAATAATATTTAAAAATAAAGTAAACCCTGTTACAATCAATAATTTAGATAAAATCGGATTATTATAAAATTTCGCTATCTTCGGTGAAACTATAAATAGTATAATGTAAAGAACTGAAGCAAATATTAAAGAAAAAGTAAAGAGTGTGTCAATAAATAATTTATCTATATCCTTAATACCTACGATTGACGGTGAAAATCCAAATTGACTTATTATATTAAAGAAAGCTATACTGCTTATAACCAGAGCTGCTGTCCCGTATTCGCTTGGTTTAATAAAACGTGCAAGTACTATCATACTTGCAAACATAAACACATAACTTGTTCCTGATGAAATAATACGCCATTTTGCCGATTTTATTATTTCGTGTCCGACAGAAATACTATTAGATGACATTTTTAAATTACCATAGATTCTGAATTAATTTTTCTTCCAATGGCCTAAATAAATATCAAATTCAGAGGCCCCTATTTTATCCGCAACAAGCTCTTCGCTAATATTTTTTTCTAATTTCATTGAATAAAACTGCTCTTTTGCAGGTTTGAAATATTTATTAAGCATTTTTCTTATATCCTGTACTGAATAAACCCGGTGAGTATTAAATACGATATAAGATTTATTTCTAGTCAAAGTAGTAGAAAAAATAAAACTACCATCTCTTTTTAAAACTCTTTCAATTTCAGCTATTGCTTTAACATCTCCGTACGGGTCAATTTCGTCACCATAGGAACCTAATCCAAAATGTTCGATGGAACATAAACTGGTGATGCATTCAATTGATTCATTATTAAACGGCAACTTTTCTGCCCTACCAATGAAAGACTCTTCAGCATTTAAAACTATATCTTTTTTTCTTATGTCAATTGTTTTCAAATTATAATGACTCCCTACCCCACTCAGCCATGACAAATGACTGCCGATATCCAGTATTTTTTTCGGTTTAAGAGCAAATAATTCATTTGAAGCAAAATTAAACTGTGCAAGCTCTGCCATATGTGACTTGCCGGCTCCAGACCTATTTATAATGTATTTGAAAAATATTTTATCCGGAAAAGTTCTTCGAAAAATATTATAATTCTCTTCCTGTGATTTCCTGTATTTTACACTTGCAGGATGATAATAATTATATTTATCAGTAATTTTGATTAATATATTTTTAAAAATTCTTTCTACTAATTTCACTATCTTATATAACATAATATTTTTTTAAATTCTAATCAATACTGTCCGTTACAAATTTTTTTAAATCTAATGCTAATTCATCCGCTTCTTTTCTCTCGGTATCTAATATAAGATCCGGATTATCAGGTGCTTCATATGGAACACTTTTAGAAAAACCTATCATATTTTTTATCAGACCCTGCCTAGCTTTTTCATATAAGTTTTTCGGATCTCTTTTAATTACAGTATCTAATGAAGCTTTTACATACACTTCTTTGTATAACTTACCGAATCTATCCCTGATTTCTTTTCTTATTTCTTTAAACGGTGCTATAACCGTTACAATAACCACATCCAAATATTTTCTTTTTTCTTCACAAACATCCGAAATTATTCTATTATTCTCTGATATATCAGATTTGGAAAACTTCAAGTGTTTTGTAGTTAGACTTCTTACGGCATCACCATCTATTATTTCCGACTTTATATTTGCTTTTTTTAGTTTTTTGACTGCTATATTTGCAATAGTACTTTTTCCGGAACCGGATAAACCCGTTAACCACACAATTAATCCATTTTTCATTTAACTAATATATTCTTTCCTTTAGATATGCTTTTCAGAAGTTGTTTACTCACTTCTTCTCTAACCATCCATACTGGCGGAGATTTCCTTTCGGATAGTAAATCTCTTACTTTTGTTCCTGATATTTTTTTATATTTTTTGGATATTTTTTCAAAAGGTATTTCTTCATAAGCTTTCTTCTTACTATCGTAAACAACCGTATCAAAAAAAATAGGTTTAATACCAATATCTCCCAACTTATCAAATAAATCATGTATTTCACTCGGCTTGTAAAAATCTGCAACACCTGTATGGTCTCTGCCGATGACAAAATGCGAACAACCGTAGTTTTTACGGCAAATAGCCGTAAAAACCGCTTCTCTAGGCCCTGAATACCAACTATTCGCCAAAAAACCGCTTAACAAGGTTTTACTGCTTAAACCGGCAGCATCAATATACGCTTTATAACTTTCTATTATTGCATCAATTGTAAAATCTCCGCTCTTTTTTTCACCGATTGCCGGATGTATAAATAAACCATCGGCATCTACTTTTTCCATTGCTTTCATCTGAATATATTCATGGGCACGATGAGGTATATTACGGGTATGAAACCCTACAACTCTATCCCAACCTCTATTTGCAAATATAGCTCTTACTTGTGAAGGAGTTAAACAATATTCCGGAGACATTTTATAATATACTTCCTCTTGACTAATCTCACCGCCTATAAAATAATCACCGCCATTAAATATCCTTTTTACCCCAGGATGCTTCAAACTATCGGTCTTGAACCATCTTTTTGAAATATCTTTTTTATCTAATTTATATATATCACTTATAGTTATATAACTTACACGTTTATTGCTATACCTATCAACTAATGCTACAGTTTCGCCTATACCCATATTAATCTTATTTAATGAAGTTTGCAAAACTATAGGCATCGGCCATATAATACCATTAGGTAAAGAATAATAATCAAGCACACAATCTGTTTCTTCTTTTGTCATAAAACCTGTTAACGGCGAGTAACATCCGTTCGTTATATTATTTATATCACTAATTGCAAAAGAATTGATAGATATACTTTGTCTATTTTTTTTCTTTTTAAATGTTTTTAAACTTATCCTATAATCATCAGAGCTATAGCCATGCGGCAACCTGGTATTATTTATCAAATCTATACCCTTCCACGAAATTCCTAACTTTGCAATTTCTGCAATTTCAGAATTGTATTGTTTTATCATTTTTCCTACCATGTTTACACATTGAACAGGATATTTACCGATTGCAGTTTCTGCAGCAAGAACTAATCCATTTGCTCCGTCTGCCAAAGTATTAGCTATATCATTTATTTCTGCTCTTGAAGGGAAAGGATTGGTTACCATGGATTCAAGTAGATTTGTTGCAACATATACAGGAATAGGTTTTTGATGTGCTTTAGTAATAATCATCTTTTGTAATGCAGGGATTTTCTCTACAGGTTTTTCTCTGGAAAGATCACCCCTGTCTATTAAAATAGCATCCGAATATTGTATTATGTCATTTATATTATTTATACCTTTACAACTTTCTACCTTGGATATAATTGTCGCATTCCTTTTCGCAAGCGATCTTAAACGTTTTATTGCTTCTTTTCCTTTAGAAAAAGATAAGGCGAAAATATCTATATTATTTTTATTAGCGTACTGAATAGCTTTCAAATCCTTTTTTGTAATACTCGGTAAATCAATATCTTTATCTATATTAACAGCTTTATTACTGCCGATTATCCCTGTTTGCATAACTTTTGCTAAAAAACTACCTGTCTCAGTAGTATCAACAATCAATATCGTGACTTTGTTGAAATCTAAAAATAGCATAGTGCCTATTTTTATTTGATTAAAAATACTGTCCGGTGTAAGAGTTAATATTTGAGAATCACCAATAATATTTTTTTTGGTTAACTCTATAATCGCACCTTGTTTTAATTCTAAGTTATTATTTACAACTTTACCTGTTCTAATCTGCGCGCCTTCAGTATCTATGCAAATAGGAATATCTGTCGCAGCCCTTATAGATTTTACTGCTTTATCCAATTGTTCTATTGAAGTGTGCGACATATTAATACGTAATAAACTTACTCCAAGTTGTTTCATACGCCTCAAAACGTATGGATTTGAAGAGCTTGGTCCGATTGTGCAAATTAATTTTATCCAACCTGTATTCACTTTTCCCCTTTCTTAACTTTCATTAATTCCATTTCTGTAAATAATTCATTAACTCTCTCGACTAATTGAGGAGCTATTTTTTTCAGGGTTTTTTCAGTCATCACTTTTTCAATCTTTTTAAATATCTCTTCTTTTTCCCTGAATGCCTCTTCGGGAGGCTGTTTATTGACTCGGGGAACGCTTATATCCGTTTTTTTATACATATTGATAATATCACTAAGATGTCCTGCTTGTTTTAAATTATTATAATCTATTTCAAGAAAAACCAGCATTTTCTCAAATAACTCTTTGGTATAATGCAATAAATCGTTATATCTTACTAAAAAGAACGATTTTGGATTTTTCTTAACCTGTTTCGACCATGTTTCATAAATTCTAATATACTTTTTCATTTCGACAACAAGAAATGTTTCTTCCAATGTAATATTTTCCGTACATCTGACGGGAACTCTGCCTGATTCCATTAAAATGTGAGTATAATATGATTTGATTGTAGGATATGGATCTCTATAAATTATTATGGCTTTTCTAAAATTACCGTAGTATTTGTGATGAGTTTTTAATAAATAATAATCTTCTTTATAATAATATGGTTTAAGTTTTTCATCAAGTGCAGCCAATGTCGGGGCATATACATACATCTCACTATTCGATAATTTTTTCAACATACCTGTAGCATTATAATGCAGTGCAGTAGCTAACATATACCGTATCCACCCAATACCGCATCTGGGATAGTCTGCAAGTAGTACAGTATGGTTAGTTACTTTTTCCCTTATTTGTCTTTTTGTTTTAATATAACTAAGGATTTTTTCTATAAAATTAATCATTTTACGCTGTTCTTATACCACTCTATCGTTTCTCTAAGTCCCTCTTCAAAATTTGTTTTCGCCTTAAAACCAAATTCCTTTTCTGCTTTTGATACATCCAAACATCTTCTGGGTTGACCGTCAGGCTTTGTTTTATCCCAAACTATTTTACCTTTAAAACCAGTTAATTTAACTATAATCTCTACCAAATTTTTTATTGATATTTCAAAACCGGCGCCAAGATTTACCGGCTCAGGTTTATTGTAGTTTTCTGTCGCCAACATTATGCCTTCAGCGGCGTCTTCAACATACAAAAACTCACGGGTTGCCTTGCCGGTTCCCCATACAATTATTTCTTTATCATTATTTTTTATAGCATCAAAACACTTTTTTATTAAAGCCGGAATGACATGCGAAGTATTCGGATTAAAATTATCGCTGGGTCCGTATAGATTCACCGGCATTAAGAAAATTGAATTAAAGCCATATTGCTGCCTATATGCCTGTGATTGAACTAAAAGCATCTTTTTAGCCAATCCGTATGGGGCATTAGTTTCTTCGGGATATCCGGTCCATAGGTCTTCTTCCTTGAACGGAACCGGCGTGAACTTTGGATAACAGCAAATTGTTCCTAATGCAACGAACTTTTTTATGCCTATTTGGCGTCCAATATCCATTAATTGAGCACCCATCATTAAATTGTCATAAAAAAACTTCCCGGGATGCTCCCGGTTTGCTCCAATTCCTCCTACAATCGCTGCTAAATGAATTACTATATCAGGGGTACTATCGGAATACATTCTTTTAATATCTTCCATTTTAACCAAATCATACTCTTCAATTTTTGGTATAAAAACATCAGCACACTCTTGTTTATTAAGTTTATTAACAAGGTGTGTCCCCAAAAATCCTGCACCACCGGTAACAACTACTCTTTTATTCTTCCAATATTTCATTATCAAGTTCCGATTTTGCTTTACTAAATAATTCTAAAATTAGAATAAAAAATATTCCGAGTAAAAAACCAATAGCAGCTGAAACAGCTATTTTAATGCTTTTCTTCAAAGTTGTCTGAACATTTGCCACATAAGGCGCTCTTAATAAAACGGTACTTTTATAATCTGCCCTATCTTTCGGCAAATTTATTTTACTAATCTCAATCATTAATTTTTCATTTTCTAAATTCATGCTCCTTATACTGGACATGATACTATTTTTTTCAGTTTTTAAACTTGTTATATTACTTCTAATTTTTTCCATTAAATTATAATTCCTGTTAAGTAGTTCAGTATTTCTTTGTATCAAATTTGAAAGTTTGTCGCTTAATCCTCTATCGGCATCAACTTTTTTCATTATATACTCTTCATTTTGTTTTGAAACCTTTTTGTAACCACCTTCCAAGACCGGTAACCTCTCTTCTATTACTTTTATTTCTTCATCAATAATAAGTAATCTTTCTTCCTTCGCTTTTATTTCATTCTTATTAAACATAATCATATTGTTATAACTTCCGATAAAAGGCGAATCTTTCCTGTCCATTGTAGATAATTTTAAATCTATATTCTTCTCGTTTTCTCTGTATATTTCTTGATACAAACTCTGTAATTCCTTTAAACCCAAATCCCTGTCTTTTCTTAACTTTTTTGTAGTTATTTTTACAATTTTAAATCCTTTAGGATAAAGAGCAGTAAAACTAATTTTTTCACTGAACGGATCTAATTTAATGTCTCTTAATACTCTATCGTTAAAACTACCTTCTTTTATTTTAGTAATAAAATCATCTAAATTATATAATGTTCCTTCAGTGTCTACCAGCATAGATAATTCATATATTTTTGGCGGTACTAATACCACAACACATGCTAATGAAATAAACGATACTACACTGAACAACAGTATGTACCTTCTTTTTATCATCAATTTTGCTAAACCTATCAGACCTATTTCTTTTTCAATTTGCCTTCCTTCCATGATCCCTCCTATAAAAAATATATTATATCATAAAAATTATTTTTTTTCAATTTTATATCCTAATTTTGCAGCTTTTTCAAATCTAATATGTGCATAATCTATTAAACCCAAACGTCTATCTATTTTGCCTAATTGATAATTTATAAATCCTAACCAAGACTTTTTTTCTATTGATGAAAATATAATTTTATCTATAAGAACATCTTTACCTTCAGTATAATTATCGTAAATAAACCAAAAAGGACTTAAATCACCTTTCGTTGATTTATATAAAATATCATATTCTTTCCAATCTCTGCTGTCAATCATAGTTTTTCCAACTTTTTCTCTATCTTTATTATTAACAGTTTCAGCACTAATTTCAGGTAAGTTCTTAGATATATCACCTTTTGCTATTATCTTTACATTCACTTCTTCATTTTTCCTTAATGATGTTTTTAGAAGTGAGAAAAAACCTTTGCCTTTGTATATCAAACCTTCTTGCCATATCGTCCCACCACCGGTATAATAATCTTCGACTTCAAATACCTGATATTTATAATAACTGATTTCTGCGAATACTAGCAAAAAACCAATAATACAAACTATAACCGCAGTGATTTTTAATACCTTTTTCTTGTCATATGTTTCCGCAGTAATATTTTCCTGCTTAATATAATAAATTAGTAGCACTACAAATACAACCACAAATAAAACTATTAAATAATAAGTTGTATCCGATATTTTTAAGAATGAAGAAAAATATGGTGTCAAGTTTGGGAACAATCCGGTAGCATACAACCTATCCAGTAACTCATTTTTACCGGTTGCATAATTGGGGCTATGAACCCTATATTGTGGAATAAGGATAAGTATAAAATAAATTATAAAAGACCATCCGAGTAAAAAAATCGTCAATATTTTTAACAATATTTTTTTTAAATGAATAATATAAATACTGAATGCTATTGATAATATCGGGATAACAACTACTATATATCTTGAGGCTGGAGAACCATATGTTGCCCAGAATTCACTTGTAGGAATTGTCAAATAGTATAATGAAAATAATAACAATAACATCCAGCCATATTTTTTATTATATTTTAATAAACTAAGCATTCCTAAAGTACTAAAGATATAAAATGGAGCATAAATCAATAAACCGCTCTCTTGATCTAACAATAATCCTAAACTGCCAATAAGTAATTGTCTATAATCACTATAATTTCTAAAATGAAACATTATTTTCTTGACTATATCCCCTTCCCAAATAATTTTATCGTAAATTAAAAATATAATTGATACGATTATCAACATACAAGTAACTAACAATAATCTTCTCGTATTTTTTACCACTTTTATTATTAATAAAATACTTAATGCCAACACCAAAACAATATATCTTTCTTTTAATAACATAATTGATATTATTAATATTACTGGCACTATTATATTATTCAATTCGAAATTAATTAATAATATTTTTCTTATTAAGTATATCATAATTAAAGACGCTATTATTTCTGGATATACAAGAAATGAATAAATACCGACAGGACAACTAAAAACAGTTACCATCATTGCAATAAAACTTGCTTTTATTGATTTTGAAAATAAATACGCCAATAATAATATATTAATTGCCAGTAATGCACCGAACAGATTAATTGTCATTGTTGCACCAAACCGCCCTAATAGTAAAAATCCCGGCATTAATATATATGACGTTAGAGGTCTGCTGTATGACCCGTGCCATTTAGTCCATTGTAAATTTGGATGATAAGAAATACTATCATTTTGTATCACATTGTTTTTTATATCTATATCTAAATCTTTTATTATACTTTGCGTCTGTAATAAGTAAAGTGACTCATCACCATCGCTATGAAAACTGGCATTTACCCAAGGAGTAATTAAAAAATATATTGTAAAAATACTTAAAATTATACTCCATTTCAGATATTTGTCTATCTGATTTTTATCTTTTATATTTTGCCAAAGGAAAGAAAAATATATAAGCCCTTTGATTATCAAAGTGCTTAGATAAAAATTACCGAGTACAAATTGAGTGTTGAAATTTTTGTAAAACAATTCTGCTAATATGTATATCGGAATTATTACTAAAGAATATCTATCATATCTAAGATATTTTTCGATTTGCACATTAAACCCAAAACTATTGTTAATTAAATAAAGTAAATTAAAAAATATAAATAAAAGAGACATCCATAATGGGGCATAAAATACTTTCCACATATCATAATAATCTGTATAATTATGTATCGAATAATTCTTATATTGCCAAATTAAGGCAACTATCAATCCGGAAATGACTATAGTAATAGTATTTATTATAAAATATTTGATTAGATTATTTTTCTTTGTTTTCAATATAAGCCTAATATACATGTATACTAAAAATATTATTATAAATATATGAATTGTTTTAAAATTCAATTTTCCTTCTTTATCTATTATAAAATCTCTTAAACCTATTGGATAATATTTTAATCCTATTAACGATAAATTATTGCCACCATATTGATATACTCTATATTGTATTTTCGGTTTACCTCCAGGTACTGTAAACCTAAGCGATACTTCATTCTCTTTTATATTCTTAAAGTTATTGACTATTAAGTCTGCACGATACCCAAGTTGGGGATGTCCTTCTATGTCTATATCACAATATCCTACTAATGTTGTGCTGCTTATATTCGGATTCGACTTGTTCAATTTTATTTTGTACTTTACTTCATATTCTCCTTTGTCTAACGGTATATATGGACCATATGCCAAATACCCTTCCTTTTCTCCATCTGTGATTATCCGGCTGTCTGATACCTTACCTATTACACTAAACATCGGTATATTCATGCCCAATATGTCTACCGTGGTTGTTTTCCTGTAATGATTATATTCTATTATTGTTGAAATAATTATTATCAAAACAAGCGATAATATAATTAATAATATATTTTTATTTTTCATAATTTTGATATTCAACTTAAAATAATAATATCATTGCATATATCCAAGATACCTATCTATATATTTTCCCCAAGTAAAATTATCTTTAATATACTTATTGGCATTGTTTCCCATTTCTTCAGCCATAATTTTATTTTGAAATACTTTTTCTATTTTTTCAGATATTTCCCTGATATTTGATGGATCTGCTAATAAACCAGTTTTACCGTCAACTACCAATTCCAAAGGACCGCCGTGATTGCTTGCAATTGTAGGTTTAGAAAATACTGCTGCTTCCAAATACGGAAGACCAAAAGGTTCATCAAAAGGAAGATATAGAATGCATAAGCAGTTTTTATAATGATTAACCAATTCTTCTCTTGAAATATAGCCGAGCATTATTATACTATCTGAAAGATTGTTTTCTATAATCATATTTTTAAGATAACTTTCCATTGGACCATTACCGATAATAAAATATTTCATATCTTTTAACCTACCAAGTTCTTTAATAAGTGCAAATGCCTTAATAACATTTTGAATATTTTTACAGCCTTCCAAACGGCTTACAGTAATAAAATATCCTTTATTCCACCCAACTATATCCTGTTGTCCGATATCTTTAACACCCATATAGCATGTAAAAACATTTTTTATTCTGTATATTTTCTTAATTTGCTCAGCAACTGCATTACTTAAAGTCAGTGTCTTACTGAATGTCTTGATAGCTTTTTTATCTATGTATCTTAAAATTGGTTTATAAATACTTTTTATAATAAATTTTATTTTACTTTTAAGTTTTATATTTAAATTTTCATCCAGCTCTGAATGTAATACTTGTAAATTTTCCGGTGTATGCTTATTAGTAATTTTCCTATATAAAAAACGGGTTGGTTCATTACATGACCATACTATTTTTGGCAGTTTTTTTCCTGACAATAAATTAGCTATTCCTACCCAAAGAGATGCAGGATAGTTGTGCGGATTAATAATATTATAGTTTCTTAAATATTTCTTTAAATAAAAAGTCGCGAATATTAATCTTCCTAACTGATTATTTCTTAAAACTTTGGGTATGTAAATCTCTTTTACTTGCAAACCCTTTATATTTTTAAATTTTTCTTTCATATCGGCAAAATTAACACTGAACAAAACTATTTCTAAATCATTCTTTTTAGACAATTCTTCGCATAACCAATAAATTACATTCTCTGCCCCACCTTTCGTATTAAAATCAGGATGTATTATTGCAATTTTCATTTTCCAGCCATTCTTTTTAATAATTTATACATTTTGATATTCTTTTGTTGAAACATCATTGACAAAGTGGCATAATTAGTAATTATCGGAATAAAAACAGTTTTATTCAATTTATTCATTCTATTATAAAATTCGTATATTGATTTTAGTGAAACACCTTTTGCCAAGAACCACTTATTAACAAGAAAAATAAGAGTAAAAACAATAATATTACGCCTCTTTAATTTTAGCATTTTTTTTTCTGACAATCCTAAACTCAAACCATATTCTTGAATACGATTGAACATTTCCATGCCTGCAAATGCATTTTCAAAACGCTCTATACGACCGTCATTATTGGGATGCGTACGTGCCACGAAGTGACAACCCCTAACATATCCGACTTTGCCGCTCAATATAAATCTTTGCAATATCTCATAATCTAATCCGTAACAATCTGGTACGAATGCTTCTAATTCCTTAGCTCTTTTTATATTAAATACCGCACCATCATTGAAATTCAAAAATAAAAATGCCCCGTTTATTTTTCTCGCCCAATTTTCAAGCCACCATTCAGCGTTAGTAATCTCCGGTATTTCAGGGTCTATCACTATCTCTTTTATTAATCCAATTTCATTTTCAATTCTACCCATAGAACCCGATAATACTATATCTAATTTGTTTTTTAAAATTAGATTTATGCACTTTTTCACATGTTCTTTATCAATTAGATAATCATCGTCACATATAAGTTTTCCGTATTCACCTGTTGCATATTCATATAATAATTTTTTCCAATTAGAAACAATACCTATATTACTGTTTTGTCGATAATATTTTACTCGATTATCAACTAAATATTTTTTTATTATTTGATCCGTATCATCAATAGATGCATTATCTGAAACAATAACCTCAAAATTCGGATAATCTTGCATCAAAACACTTTCTAAACATTCCTGTAAATATTTTGAACGATTATATGTTGGTACTAATATACTTACTTTAGGATAATTCATAATGAATCTGTGTAATCAGATGCTTTTTCGCCACCAATTTAAAACTGCACTTAACGTATCTTCTAAAGTATATTTCTGACTCCATCCTATTTTTTTTAAATTTGTATTATCGCCAACAAAATCCGGAACATCGGACGGTCTTAATTTGTCTTTATCCACTTCAACTTTAATGGTTTTGTTTGAATATTTTATCAATCTATCCAATATTTCCTGTATAGATACGGATGTCCCGCTGCACACATTATAAATCTCTCCCGCTTTTCCGTAATTTATAATTCGCCAATAGGCATTTATAACATCTCTAATATCGGAAAAATCTCTTTTCGCGATTAAATTACCGACTTGGATACTTTTTGCGTTCCCTTTTTCAATTTCAGCAATCTGCTTGGCTATGTCGGTGCAGACATAACCAATCGGTTGTTTTGGCCCTGCTGTATGAAATGTTCTAGTAAAATACACCTTTACTCCGTAATTATTGAAATAATATAATCCTATATCTTCCTGAAATTTTTTACTAAGCGCATACGGACTTACCGGATTTAACGAATACTCTTCCTTTATCGGCAGTTTATCATTGGGAACCTTACCATATTCCTCTGCCGAACCGGTTATCAAAACTTTGGATTCCGGTATTATTTTCCTTACAGATTCAAGCAAATTTACTGTACCAATTAAATTAGTTTGAAATATCGGACCTGGATTCTTAAAGGAACCTATTACAGTTACATATGCAGCAAAATGCATTATTATATCGGGTTGGACTTCTTTTAGTATATTGTCCAATAATTGTGTATCATTTATCATATCAATTTCCCATAGTTTTGCTTTATCAAATTTTTTCTGAATATTATTCTTCCTATTAAAATCCCAATACATCCCATAAATATCAATATCTTTTATATTGGTTAAAAAATCATACATAAAATTTCCAGCGAATCCTGAAATCCCGGTAATTAATACTTTCATATTACTCCTCTTAGTGATTGTTTCAACAATCACATTTTTTCAGCATATGCGATTAAATTGCTGGTATAAATATTTCCCATTAAATTACCATTTGCAGTCAACATATATAATTTGATTAAATTTTGCCAAACAACCTTCCACATCAGATGTGAAATTAAACTCTTTGGACCATGAATATGTGGAACTATCGGAAACACTCTAATATTTTCAAACCCTGTAGTACTTAATAACTGACTGATACTTGCACGTGTATATGCCGTTTCATGCGTAAAATCCTGGTATAAAAAAACGTTAAACGGTGTCAAGGCATTTGGCAGTTGTAATATTATTGAACCGCCGGCTTTTAGCGAAAAATATACTTTATCGAGAAGTTCCAATACCTCAGTTTTTTCAATATGTTCCAAAACATCTATCATTATTATGGTATCATACTGTTCCTTTTTATTTTCAAGGAATTTAAATGCAGATGCATGTTCAACATAGTTAAGCCCATTTTGAATAGCGGTCTCTACTTGCTGCTGGCTTGTATCTATGCCATATATATTTCTGTATCCTTCGTTATTAAGAAAATATAGCATCCGTCCGTAACCACAACCCACGTCCAATATTTTAGAATTTTTATTTTTTGGTAACAATTTTAAATAATGCGCGCGATAATAACCTATCCAACGTTTCAGTCCTTTGACTGTTATATCCTCATATACTAATGCATGTGCATTATAATTCTCATAAATTCTATTTTTCGATTTAAATTCCACCGCACCCCCGAACTTATCCTTTTATTCTTCTTATAATTTTTCTTTTTATATCTACTAAAAATGATATTAAACGATAAAAATATCTAATAGTTTTAAATCTTCCTAAAAATAACAATGGTAAACTTATAAATTTGAAACTACTATAATATTTTAAATCGTCTATCAATTTTTCAGTTATTCTTTTTACTTCTTTATCATCTAATTTATGTAAATCTTTAATTATTGCTTTTGGTAGCATTGCTAATATCAAACCGATTCTAAAATTTAAATCTTCCCTACTAATCAATCCATCTTTATAAAATTCATAATACATATCATAATAATCAACGCATAGATGTCTTAGCAAATCATAATCCAGTACTTCAGGAATTCTTGCCGCTAATTTCCTTTTGCCGATGAAATAGGCAGGCAAATCAGTCTTTGCAAGCAAACGTATATATAACCCTGTAATTATTCCACGGCTTTTTTCTGCTTTAATATGTTTGCCCTGTCCTATCAATTCCGCTAAATATTTTTTAGCTAATTTTGCATTTAAAACAATCGCAGAATAGTGACCGACAGTCGGATAATTCAATATGTTTAAAGCTTTCTCAAAAATAATATCCTTTTCTGGAGCAAAATCCACCTTATATGGACGCTTATAATTATAAAAAAAACTATAATAATTAAGCGCTATATATGCATAGTCCCGCTTACTTATTACACTTAATATTTCCTCAACTTCTCCATCAAGATACACGTCATCGTCGCATAATATTGCGATATACCGGCCGGATGCATTTTCAAAACATTTGATTTGATTTCCAGTGTATCCCATGTTTTCATTATTTCTAAAATTCCTTATTTGGACATCACTGGTTTTAAAAGACATTATAACTTCATTGGTATTATCTGAAGAAAAATTATCACCAATTATAACCTCAACATCTTTTCTGCTCTTTACTTGTGGGATAAGAGTTTCTAGACATTGTTTCAGATAATATGCTCTGTTATATGTTGGAATACATATAGACAATTTAATATTATTTTCCATAACTAATTATACCTCAATCCATTAAAACATGTTTTTTGAATACTTTCGGTAAAAACCAAGCGCTTGTTGAAAGATAAGCAATTATCAAGCCAACAATCAAACCGTTTATCCCGAATTTATATGCCAATGTTATTTGTAATAAAGCCGAAATTACAATTTGAATCGGAGCAATAATAAATATATGACGAAATTTATTCATACTAACAAGCAATGTAACAAAAGTATCATTCCAAATCCTTATTGCAAAATAAATACCGAGCAATAATATAAATACAACAGGTATGATTATGTTTTCTTGGGGCGATAAAATCATTATTATTTTCTGTTTAAATATCATAAATCCAAAGGTAAACAATATTATTCCTAATATCCCTGCAATTATATATGTTTTTGCATATCTTCTAATATTGAAAAATTCATTTCTGACATACATCTCCGCATTTACAGGATGCCATGCAGTAAGAACTGCAACATATATTGAAAATGCAAAACTAAAAAGTTTATTTGAAATATTATATATAACTATATCATATGCTTTTACTGTCTGTGACAAAACAAAATAATCAATCTGTGTAATAAATAATCCTATCAACGCAAAAAAGAAAAATCTTCCAGCACGATTCACCAAATTCTTAAATACAAATATATCTTTATGCAGTCTTAACTTTGAAAATACAATGGTTTTTAAAAAGAAAAAAAATACCCCTAAAATCATCGCCGGTGAAGTGAATGCAATTAATGCTATCAACAATTTGTTTTCTACATCTAATTTTAAAACATACCACACACCAAATAAACCAATTAAAGATGCAATTGCGGGAACTATGTTAGCCAAATATCCCTTTTGCTCGGCATACCATATTTTATAAGTAGTACTACTTAAAGTTACGCTAAAATATATGAATCCTATTATAAAAAAATATTTTATCTTCTCAGCGTCGCTAATAAAAGTAAATTGTTTTAGAAAAATTGGAGCTATTACCGGACTTATTAAAAAAAGGAAGAAAATACCTAAACACCAGAGAACTAAAGTAATTACAAAAGCAGAACTTAAATAATCCGTATATGGTTCATTCAGTGACCTTTTTTCCGATATATAATTCTGTAAACTTAAGCCCACTCCCATATCTGATAAAGAATACCATCCTATTAAACTCGTCAAAAGCACGAAAACTGCGAATTTTTCGCTTCCAAACCCAGCCAAAAGCATTCGTATGCTTACCAGCTGAACCATTGCAATAATTATTCTGCTACACCAATTGCTTACCGCAACCCATATATGATTGGGAATTTTCCCAAGCAACTGGTAAATTGACATATGTTTCATATTTTTTTTATCACTGCGCTATTTTCTTTTTGATATAATATTTCAAACTGCCTTTTCTGTTTCTCAGTCAGTGGCGGTGTATTTAAATCATCCACAACAGCAATTCTTCCTTTTTTGGACTTATTTAGCCAATCAGATAATTTTTGAACAGGCATTACAAAAACTTGATAATAATATTCATCGGGTGTTATATTTTTAAGAGTATCCTTCATAAATCCGTGCCGCATCCAGTTGCCTAAATTTGGATGATGATATATGTAATCAAAATTTTCTTTTATATTTTTCCTTGCCCAATCAATCGTTAAATAATGCGATTCTTTCAACATTTCTGGATAGCAAGGTCTGTAATTCTCCATATCATAAACAATTGAAGCTTTATTAATAATAATCAACAACCATATAATAAATAATATTATATGTAATTTTTCACCAATAAATGGTTTAAATATTTTAATCAATTGTTTTCTAATAAAATATAAAACTGCTGCAATATAAATAACCGCTATATATGGAGAAAAATATAATATTTTATACGCCTGATAATATGAAAACTTTCCAAAATTATGTTTTAATATATAAAATAGAAAGAAGTACAATAAGAAACTTAAAGTAAAATTTATAACAGCAATATTCTTCTTAAATCCTGATATTATTACAGGTATACCAATTAAAGATAAAATTAAAAACCACCCGCCTTTAACATTATTCCCAAAATCTCCGAAATTCATAAAATTAAATTTTATGCAATATCCTTCATGGTTTAATACAGCCAAACCGAGATTGGAAGTCCCTTTTGATTTCAAATGAATAATGCTTAAAATAACAACTGGCAATATAGTAATCAATAAATCTTTAAGCCGTCTGGTAAATTTCCTATTATCTTCCATTAAAATCGTTAAAAATAAAGGCATAACCAACATCGGCAAATACGATGTATAAGAATAAGCCAACCCTATTGCTGATAAATTTAGCGAAAGATAACTGAACCATTTAGGATAATTTTTATATTCAATCAAAGCCCAAAAAAACGACACCATAAAAAGATAACTGAATACCATAGAACCATGAAAAAACCTGTTGAACACAAAATCATAATATCCTCTAACCCAAAAAAATGTAAATATCGGCAATAATGCAACTAATTTACCGTCATTCTTAAAATTAAAAACCCTTATTATAATAGCATATGTAATAGCCGTGGATAATGCTATGACAAATGCCAATAAAATACTCATCATTTTTACCGCAGGGATACCGGTAAGTTTTGATAACATTACAGTTGTCACATGATATCCGAACGGATAAAATGCTATTTCCGAACCATTAAGCGTCCTTTTATTATAAACATGGTCCATCCATGAATAATGAGTTACACAATCATTGCTGAAATTGACTGGCATTAATGAGGGTATTGAAGGCATTATTAAAACATAAAAAATAAACAGAAATACTAAAAAGAATAAAGAAATATCAAATATATCAAATTTTTTAATATCCAATCTTAAATTAAATATTCTAATAATTAACACAAATACTGATATTTCAATAGCTATGAATACAGTTTGCCATAAAGGAATTACAGGAATAGCCATTCTGTTCATCCAAAAAGCATTCAATGATAATAAAGTAAAAAATGATATAATACATAATTGTACAATGAAGTTTATTGAAACAGAATTATTATGCTCTTCTAATTCATCAAACTTAAAAGATTTATATTTATTAAAAAACAGTTTCAATTTATATATCTTCCATATTTTAAAATATATGCATAAAAATATGAAAAATATCGTACTAAATAAAATCACATTATATGTCAAAAAATTATTCTTTAATAAACTTGTTAATAATGATAAACTCTTGGGATATAACTTCAATCCTAAAAGCATATGATTATTCCCGTAATACTGATATACCCTGAACTGTACCTTCGGCAACCCGTCAGGCACAGTAAACTTTAACATTACCTCTCTAGGATTCTTTTTCTTGAAATCACCGACAGTCATATCAATATGATACGCCGGCTCGGGATGACCTTCTATATCCACATCACAATATCCTACAACCCTGCCACTATCATCATCCATATTCAGATTATTTAAAATCAATTTATACTTAATAGCATATTTGCCTGCCTTTAACTGTACGTAAGGTCCATATGCCAAATACCCTACGTCTATCCCGTTCGCCTTTATCTGCCCGTTTGCTCCAACCGTCCCTATCGGACTGTACATAGCACAAGTCTTAAGTATGTTTATATGGCCCTCTTTGTCATACCATTGTTTCTCTATACTATATAAAACAGCTGAAAATATAACTACAGATAATATTATTATACTTTTAATCTTCTTCATTGTTATCCATTTAATCTGTGTAATCAGTAATTGTTGTTTTTTAACAATCACACTTATATAAAAATTATAGTTATAAATATCGCAATTAATAATATGTCTAAATGAGTCCTGATGTACTTGGTTATATCAACATCGTATAACTTTAATGACGAAAGCGTTAATTTGTTGCCACCATATTGATATACCCTATATTGTGTCTTGGGCATGCCTTCAGGCACACTAAATGTTAAACTCACTTCCTGCGGATTCCTTTTCTTAAAACTACCTACCGTAAATTCACTAAATTTCCTAAGTTCAGGATGCCCCTCTATGTCTATATCACAATACCCTACCTTGCGAGATATATCATCTCCACTATCCAGATTATCTAAAAATACTTTGTAATTAACCCTATATCTCCCCTTCTCTAACGGAAGATACGGACCATATGCAAGATATCCTTCTTTGGTATCGTTCGCCTTTATGTGCATAAACGAATCTAATTTCCCTATAGGACTGTACATCGCACAACCAGTTAATATATCTGACGAATGTTCAATATTCAAAAACCATAGTTCGGCTATTATTATAAATAATATGAAAAATACCAGCTTCTTGAACCGTAATATTATGAATAATAAAAAAAAAGCAATTAAAACTATCATACCGATAATATTTAAAACTGCTTTTTTAACCTCTTTCGTCCTTAACGGAATACGTTCACTGATAATTGAATTCAATCTTAGTGATTCTATTGATAAATTATTGCCAGAAAATTGAAAAACCTGAAATTCTATTGAGGGGTAACCTTCGGGTACTGTAAAATTTATAATTATTTTTTTAAGATTTTTTTGTAAAAAATCCTTTGCTTTTAATTCTATTTTTTTATTATATTTAGGTGCATTTGCCAAGTTAACTTTACAATATCCTATACTTTTTTCGGAATCATCATTATTTTCAATATCAACCAATTTTACTTTATAACTTACCTTATAACTACCTTTTTTTAACGGTATATTTCGGCCGTGTAATAAAAACCCTTCTTTTCCATCCACTCCTATTATGTTTTGACTTATACCTTCTACTTTCCCGACTTGGCTTACCGTAGTAAATGAAGCTAAAATATTTAAACTTATATCATCTTCAAAAAACCATGCTCTATTAAAATATAGAACTGCAATAACTACTACTAAAACGTTAATTACAATTAATAGTAATAACTTATTTTTACCTTTATTCATAGAATTTTCTATCAAAGATTGATTTTTTCGCTTATTACTACGAATGGTTTCTTTCGCACCTGTGAATGAATAGCACCTATATATTCTCCAATTATACCAAGAAAAAACATTTGTACACCCGAAAAGAATAATACTAATACTATAACCGTTGCAATACCCGGTGCTTGTATATTCCAAAAAAATATCTTAATTATTGCGTAAACTAATGCTACCAAAAAACTAACCACTGAAAGAATAATACCGATATATGTACATAATCTTATAGGAATGATAGAATAACTTATAAATGCATTAATGGCAAAATCTATAAGATAAGTTAAATTGCTTTTAGACCTACCTCTAGGTCGCGCTTTTCTTTCATAATTTATTCCTATTTGTTTAAATCCTATAGTAGTTATTAATCCTCTTATATATGGTTTATAATCATTTAATTTTATGAGCTCATTTACCACCTTTCTATCTACAATACGAAAAGAACCAGCGTTTAATGGTAAGGGTTCTTCTGACAAAGATGAACATAACTTATAAAATAATTTACGCATAAATAACATCAAAAAATTATCTCTTGTTTTATTCCTTACCCCATAAACCACATCATAACCTTCTTCCCATTTTTCTATAAAAGTTGGTATCAATTCGGCAGGATCTTTGAGATTTCCTTCAAAACTTACAACCGCATCACCTGTTGCATTTAAGTATCCGATAAATTCACTTTTAATTGGACCAAAGTTTTTTGAATATGTTATTATCTTAACTCTTTTATCTTTTGAAGCAATATTTCTTAAAATCGGAAGTGTATTATCATTACTACAATTATCCATGAAAATATGTTCATAATCATATTTTACCGATAATTCTGAAAAAACCTTTTTAATTACTTCATATACCTCTTGTATAGTCGATTCTTCATTATATACACCTGTAATTATTGATATCTTTTTTCTGTCATAGACTGATTTCACTTCGTTTAACATAATTACCTCAGAATCTGATTACACAGATATGGTCATAGCAGAAATTTTTAGTATATCTGTTTTCATCATCTTTTCTCATCGTGTTTATCATTTATTTGGTTTCTCAATAATATTATTAAAAAAGAGTTTAAAGATACTTATTATATATTTAAGTTTTTCTTTGTTTATACCGGGATATACCCCTATCCAAAATAAATTATTCATTACCAAATCCGTGTTTTTCAAATTACCGAACAATCTGTATTTAATATTTTTATATGCAGGCTGCTTAATCAGATTTCCGCCAAACAGCATTCTGGTAGCAATTTTATTCTCTTCAAGAAAATTGACGATATCCGACCTATTAAACGTAGATGTATCTCTTACTATTATTGGAAAACCAAACCAGCTTGGCGAAGAGTTTTTTGTCGCAGTAGGAAGTAATAAATTTTTTTCATACTTTTTCAAATTATCATATAGATATTTGAAATTCTTTTTACGCGACTCTATAAACACCGAAAGTTTTTTTAATTGTGCGACGCCTACCGCTGCCTGCATGTCGGTTACTTTAAGATTATATCCTATATGCGAATATACATATTTATGATCGTAGCCAAACGGCAATTGACCAAACTGCTGGTTAAACCTCATTTTACATGTATTGTCATGACCGGGCTCACACCAACAATCTCTGCCCCAATCACGAAATGATAATATTATTCTGCGCAAAAGCGGATCATTAGTCACTACAGCTCCGCCCTCACCCATAGTAATGTGATGTGCAGGATAAAAACTAAATGTTGATATATGTCCGAAAGTTCCCGTAAATTTACCATTATACTTTGAACCTAATGCATCACAGTTATCCTCAATAAACCAAAGATTGTATTTCTTAGATAAATTTAATATTTTCTCTATATTAGATGGATTGCCTAAAGTATGTGGAACAAATATGACTTTCGTCTTTTTTGAAATTGCTTTTTCTATTTTATCTGCTTGAATATCATATGTCCCAAGTTCAACGTCAATAAATACCGGAACCAGATTATTCTGAATAATCGGATTTAACGTTGTCGGGAAACCGCAAGCTGTTGTTATAACCTCATCACCAGCCTTTAGTTGTCTTTCTTTTAAAAGAGGTGACGTTAACGCTGTTAATGCGATAAGATTTGCCGAAGAACCGGAATTGACCAAAACGCAACTCTTAACACCTAAATATTCTGCAAATCTTTTTTCGAATTCCTGTGCATATCTTCCAGCAGTCAGCCAAAAATCAAGTGCAGAATCTATTAGGTTTATCATTTCTTGTTCATCATAGATTCTACCAGCATAATTTATGTGACTTTTACCAGGAATAAATCTTTCTTTTTTCTTTTTTAAAGAACATATCCTTATTACATCCTTAAATATTTTTTTTCTAATACTTAAATCTGATTTCATAAATCAAAAATTCTCCTTTTTTATTTTGCTTCATAAAGCATCATTGAACCATCCGCTGTTTGTTTAACTTTTTTATAGTTTTCTGACAATTCGGTAAATATCACTAAATCAAACTTTTTAGGCATACTGTTAATTCCATAAAATATTTGCTTAATTTTCTTACTCTTAATTACTTCCTTTATCCTTTCCCATTGCAAAGTAGTCACCGCTTCTATTGTGCTACAAAAGGGTAAACCCGAATAAGTTCCAGTTAAACAATAAAGATAATCGTTATAATATGAAAATATCACGGTTTCATTGCCTTTCTTATTCTCTTTGATAAAATCAATTGTTTCAGAAAAATAAGGTGTTTGATTAGCCGTCGCCACCTCTTTGATATTATATTTGACCCATTTATACAAATCAGGCAACTTACTAAAAAAAGCTACTATACCATAAACTAAGATTATGCTTAAGAAAAACATTTTAATAAAATCATAACGGAATAAATTATTTTTAAAAACATATTTTAAATTATTTTTATTTATACGATATTTACCAGAAATATCATGTAACAAAAATGCCGCCAAAATTATTGCGGGATAAATTAGAATAAATAAATTTGACACTAAACTCCGGCCCTGGTAATATGAAAATATTCCGATTCCAAGCAATGATATGAAAAAATAATACCTATGCTCATCAGTTACTCTTTTTTTAATAAGAGCAACTAAACAAGAAAATAATACGACAACATAAATCAGCATAACTATATTCCATAAATCAAAGTTCCGCATCGGAGCCATATAAAATCCGAGAACAACAAAAAGCTTCTGCAACTCAACTATTTCAATCCAATTAGGTAGTTTACCGGTACGTAAATATGCAAAAATATTATATGTTAAAACGGTTAATGCTAAAGATATTCCCATGAACAATATATGCTTCATACTTTTTATTATTTTTTCTTTTATTGTTAATTGATTTATAGATATCGTATTGAAAATTAAAAAAAACAACCAAGCAATAACGATTGGAACACCAGTATCAAAATTCCATAAAAAACTTATTCCGCATAAGGATAACCCTACAATATACTTTTCTTTACTACTATTTTTAACATATTTAATTGCAAACCATATAAAAAACGAACCGAATATAGTTCGTATCGGCTGATACTGATAATAGGTATTGTTAACTCCACCGAACAGTATAATTGACACATAAAAAATATGAACAATACCTATCAGTGCAATCAATGATAATAAAGAATACCACGAGTCGGCTCCTAATTTTTCATTTAAAGCCATATACATAAACAAAAAAGATAAAAATATCAAAACTAAAAAATATATACTTATATTTAATATACTATGCCCAAATATTTTTGTAAATATCGCCCCAATATAAGGATATAAAACACCATATTGCGAAAACATATCCACTAAAATGGTCTTGCCGTTCGCTGCCTGGTTAACTGCACCTGCTATCATACTGAAATGGGCATTAATAAACGGATTTCTTATAATAATGTTATTAGTATGGAATTGGGTTATGGTTGTTGCCAATATTATCAAAACACCTGTAATAAAAAATGCTTTTGAATTAATGTTGCTAAATTTCTTATGGAATAACATTAACAAAATGAATAAAATTAATGCAAAACGAAGCCAATAATAATTAAGTGTAATCTTAAAAATCCAGCATTCAAAACCGGCTTCAGCGCCTTTAAAAATATAATAACCCCATAAAAACATTACTGCAACAACTATAATATTGAATGTCATATTAAAATAATTATTTGAATAAAAAGGAAAAAGAAATTTGTATTTCCCTTCAAAAAAAGACACTAATTTATATAAAACAACAAATACTATAGGCACATAAATTAAACCGAAAAGAAAACAGAATTTCTCAAAAGGTTCGGGTTTAAGAAAGCTGCTGTCTGCAAAATATCCTGCATATGAACTAATATCCGCAATAAACATTGAATTGCCTTTCAATAACCTACATATTAGATAGTAACTAAATATAGATGTTACCAATGAAATAAAAAAAATAAGATTTTCCTTATATTTACCAAACATTTTTTAAATGCCTCCCAACTGTATCTATTTGTTTAAAATTTCTTTTGATTCTGTAATAATACTTTCTACTGAAACAAATTTAGGCAGGTATCCCAGTTTTTGCGCTTTTTTACTTCTTGAATAATATTCGCTCTTTTTACCGGTAATAGAATAAACATTTATATTATTGTCAATTTCATATTCCAAATTATAATTCTTTTTAAAAAAATTCAGAATCTCAAATTTTGTAATCACTTTTTTACTATAAACATCAAACGCGTCATTTATATTTTTTTTATTCATGCATTTCCTAATCAATTCAAACAAATCTTTCGGATGCACAAAATCTCTGGTGATATTTTCATTGGAAGTTATAATTTTCTTTTTATTTCTTATACATGCTATAATATCAGTTAATAAATATCCGGAGTCCAGTTCTATAAATCTGCTAAAATAGCTAAAAACCCTTAAATCAACTATATTCAAATGTTCTAGAGATCTATGTTTTGCTTCAGAATAAAGCTTTGTAATCCCATAATATTCCGATTCTTTAATATTATTTACATTCCATTTCGAGAATGTTGAATAATTAACTGGTTTTGTAAAATCTGTTCCATAAACAGCACCGCTACTTATATTTATATATAACGTTTTATTATTATCATTAGTTAAATAATTAAGAATTATATTATCAAATTTTTCGGTTAATTTAAAAATATTTCCATTTGCCTTTTTTACTTTTTTAGGCGTACCCAATCCAACACAATTTATTATAACGTCATAATTATAATTTGCGAATTTTTCAAATGTATTTATTTTAGATGAGCTTTTACAGTTAATTTGTTTTAGAAAATTTCGCAGTTTTTTTAAATTTCGTGCGAACAAAAATAAATTATGTCTTTTTTCTTTATCGAAATTATAAATTAGCCCTTTTGCGATATGGCTTGTGGCACCCAATATTGCTATTTTCTGATTTGGCATATCCCTCATAATTTATTCTTTGATTGGTTTTGCAAGCATTTCATTCTTTAACTTTTCTATACTTCCGGAAAAAAATATGTCTTCATATGGCTTAACAATCATGTTTTTTTTAAATTCTTTTCTATCTAAAAAAGGATACATATCTTCCAATGGTTTCGATGTTATTGTGCCGTCGTGATGAACAACAGCCGTATTCGTAGGTATTACTAATTGGTCATCCAAGGATCTTATTTCACAAATAATAGAACTATCATAATTTAAAATTACATCAATTTTTTTCAACATCATTTCATTGTTCATAATATTGATATATTTAATTCCATACGCACCGGCAATTTGTGAGATTTGAGGAAAAGAGATTCCTGACCTTTTGCTTTCACATACATAGTTCTCATTAAAGAATCTCTTCTGAGTTTGTCTTATAGAAAGATAACCATTATTATTAATTACAAATATTTTTATTGGCAAATTATTTTGTATAATGGTTTGTAGTTCTTGAATGTTCAGCTGAAAAGAACCGTCACCGGTTATAGCAACCACTTCTTTATTCCCGGTTGCAACACTCACACCTATGGCAGCTGGCAGACTAAATCCCATAGTAGCTAATGCACCGGAAGTTATATACCGTTGCCCTTTTTGGATATTAATAGCTTGTGAAACTACATAGAATGCTGATCCTGCGTCAGAAATAATCGGAATTTGTGGTTTTAATCTTTTAGTTAGAACATCAACAAAATAGTAGAAATTAATCCCTTTTTTTACTTTTTTATATTCCAGCAAACATACGGGATATTTACGCTTCCAATAATTACACTTATTCAACCAGGCAATGAAATTACCTAATTTTCTGTTTTTAGTTGCTTGAAGTAGTTTTTGTAAGAATATTTTAGCATCCGCGTTTATAAATTTATCAATTTTAATTGTCTTTTTCTTATGCTCGTCTACATCGATATCTACAACTATTATCTTAGCTTCTCTTGCAAATAAACTATATTCATGCCCTACAACTGAAACACTTAACCTGCTACCTATACTTAATATTAAATCGGAATTTTGCATAGCAAAATTACCGGCTCTTGTACCTTTAGTCCCAATTCTTCCTATATAGTTTTTATGCTCGGTCTCAACAACATCTATACCCATAATAGGGGTTACTATAGGAATATTATGCTCTTTAGCAAAATTAATTAATTCATCACAAGAATTGGAAATCCTTATGCCATGCCCTGCAATAATTATCGGCCTTTTGGATTTCTTTAGCGATTCTATGACAATTTTTATTTCATTTTCCTGAGGATTTACCTTGTAATATTCGGTATCTAATTCCTCGGGATTAAACATATTGAGAGATTCATCTTCTATAACTGCACCCTGAACATCAAGCGGAATATCCAACCATACAGGTCCAGGCCGACCAGATTTTGCCAAATATACTGCTTTTTCCAAATGATATCGTATTTTTTCAGGTTCATTAATCACTGCTGCATATTTTGTAATTGACTCGACTATTGGTAAAATATTAACTTCTTGAACTCCAAATTGCCTTAATTTTGGAATTTTGGAATTGTAAACTGTTTGCTGCCTTTTAGACTGTCCTGATATAAATAAACAAGGAGCCGAATCCTGAAAAGCACCGACTACTCCGGTTATTGTATTTGTTGCACCTGGACCACTGGTAACCAAAACCACGCTTAATTCACCTTTAAATTTTGCATATGCCTCAGCAGCCATAGCTGATGCCTGTTCATGGTGATTACAAATATATTTGATTATCTTTGATCTACCGACAGCATCTACCAAATGCATACATCCCCCACCGGATAACATGAAAATGTGTTTAATATTATTTTCTTCCAGAAATTTAACAACATAATTAGAAAGTTTCATCATTTTTTCATCTCCCTAAAATAAGACGCTCTGTCAAAACTTTGACTTTTTTGTTTTTTATTTATATAATTCATTGACGATAAAATAATTAATAAATTATATTGTTACATTTTATAAAAAATTATGTTTAATTTTACTGTACGAATCATAAATTATTGCAGTATCAACCTTATATGTAATAAACTGAATTCCTATTTCTTTAAATCTTTTTAAATCATCGGTATTATGAATCATACAACCTGCAGATTTACCATTTTTTCTTATTTTATCAACCGCCTTTTCCAAAGAACTAATTACTTTTTTATTTGTCACATCACCAGGAACACCCAATGAAACAGATAAATCATATGTGCCTATATAAACAACATCAATTTCACTATCAGAAATAATATTTTCTAAATTTTTCAAAGCATTAACACCTTCCAGTAATAAACCTAACATATTTTTTTTATTTTGTTCGCTAAAATAATTTGATGCAACAGAACGGTATGAACCCGCCCGAATATACGGATTAAATCCCCTCTTTCCTAAAGGTGAAAATTTACTATATGAAACTACTTTATCTTTATCCCTTACACTCTCTATATGTGGAACAAGGATTCCGGACGCACCAATATCCAAAGCCCTTAGGATATCAGATTCATCATTGCGCGAAACTCGTATTATAGTTTCGCAATTTTCACATTCTGCAGCCATGATCATTTCTTGAGCAATTTTATAATCCATTGCTCCGTGTTCCATATCTATTATAACAAAATCTAAACCTGCTTTTGCAATAACATTTATTACTGCCGGACTCGGTAACTCACACCATGTTCCTATTACAAATTTACCTTCTTTTAGTAATCTTTTAATCATCGAAAACATGTCCTCCAGTATTATCAAAAAGATAGTGATTGATCCTTTGCTTTTTTTGTAGCAATATCTATTGCAACATCAACAATAAAATCTTCCTGTCCAGCAACTATTTTTCTACGACCTAATTCTATAAAAATATCCCTTGGGTCAACTTTAAATCTTATAGCAGCTTTTTTAACATTATTTGCAAAACCGGAAAAAACACCGGCAAGACCACTTATTAAACTCATTGATGTTATCTCCTGCGGTACCTTCATCATTTTTGCAACTACATTATCGCTTGCATCCATCAATTTATATAAATCCAGTCCTGTATCAATATTTAATTTGGATAGAAGACCTGCCAAAACTTCGAGTTGGCAATTACCGGCTCCTGCACCAAAACCTCGAATAGTACCATCAATGATAGTGGCACCTGACTCTATTGCTATAAGAGAATTTGAAATTGCAAGACCAAGATTATTATGAGCATGAAATCCAACCCTAATATTTAAATGATCGACGAAACATTTGATAGTATCTGATACTAATTTTGGAACCGAAGCTCCTGCAGAATCCATCAAAATAACACCTTGTGCACCATAACTCTGTATTTTTAACGCCTCTTCTAAAAGCTGTTCTTTATTTGCCATATGGTACATCATTAGTACACCATATACTTCTTTTCCTTTTGTTCTTATGTATTCAATATGCTGTTTGGTAACATCCGCCTCTGTACAATGAACAGCGACACAAAACAATTCAACTCCTCTATCTATAGCGGGGTCTAAATTATCTTTTATTGTACCAAAACCCGGTATTAAAAATGCTCCTAACTTAGTTTTTTTAAGTTCGTTATGTGCTGTTTCAAGCATTTTATTGTCTGTAATTGCAGATAAGCCAACTTGTAAAGAAGAAGCACCTAAACCGTTACCATGTCCAACAATAACAACATGCAAACCGGCATCATCTATCTCACGGCAATAATTTTTTATATTTTCTGCTTCAATTTTGTGGCTAACTGCATGAGAACCATCACGTAATGTTGAATCAAAAAAAATGAGTTTATTATCCATAGATTATGCCTCTTTTAATTTAGGGTCTGCTGGAAAACTCAGCATCCCCCTGATTCCACAGATTTTTTAAAGATACACTGATATTTCCGTCGGGTCTTAATCTGTGTAATCTATTTTTTAATCTGTGAAATCAGTGATTTTCTTTTAAAAATCACAGTATTTTCTTTTTTGCATATTCTTCTGCCATATTTACAGCTGCACATGTTATAATATCAAGATTACCCGAATATTTAGGCAAAAAATCACCTAAACCAACAACCTCTACCATGGTAGTAACCCTGTTATTCTCTGCTACAGGTCCAAGTGTTATTTTAAAACCGGGAACATATTTTTGAATTTTTTTTGCCATTGCCATTATTTCTATATGAAGTCTTTCTATATTAGGATTTTCCATTTTCGCGTAAATTGTATTGTGCATCAAAACCGGCGGTTCTGCAGGATTTAATACGATGATTGCCTTGGCTCTTTTTACGCCGGTAAACTCAGTTATAGCATCCCTAGTAGTTTGAGTAAACTCATCAATATTTGCCCTTGTACCCGGACCTGCTGACTTTGATGAAATACTGGCAACAATTTCAACATATTCTATTTCCGGATGAACTTTCATTATCGCATAAACAATTGGAATTGTTGCCTGTCCACCGCAAGTTACAAGATTTATATTGTCTGAATTAAGACACTCTGCCATATTAATTGCAGGAACACACATTTTACCTACTTGAGAAGGAGTTAAATCAATAGTATATTTTTTTAAACTTTTTAATATCGGTGCATTATACAAATGTATTTTTGAAGAAGTAGCGTCAAATACAATTTCACAACAATCAGGATTATTTTGTATATATTTTATTGAATCACAAGATGTCGTAACACCCAATTGTTCTGCTTTTCTAATCCCATTTGAATCAGAACTTCTACCTGCAAAGATTCCGCACTCGAGTATTTCCGATCTTTGTATTTTGACCAATAAATCTGTACCAATATTTCCTGTCCCAATAATTCCAACTTTAACTTTTTTCATTTTTTACAAGTTTGTGCCGACCAAGGTCGGCGACTACAACAATATTGAAAGTTTGTGCCGACCAAGGTCGGCGACTACAACAATATTGAAGTAGTAGATATATTTTTCAAATTCCTATACTATAAATTAATAATCAGATTATCTGTTGCGGCAATTGTTTCTTCAAAAATCCTACCCGCAGCGATTTGTGCTTCTTTTCTTTCAGATATTGTCTTATAAATATTCGGATCAAAATGCACTAATAACAATTTTTTAGCATTTGATTTTTCTGCCAAAAAAGCAGCCTTTTTAGGATTCAGGTGCGGCCAATTCTTTACTTCCTTATTTACTTTATATGAACATTCACTGATCAATAAATCGGCATCTTTTGCTAATAAAAACAAATTATCACACATTGCAGTATCAGGACAATACGAGATTATTTTATTTTCTAAATTAAACCTATATCCGTAACAAAGAGCGGTATGAGATAATTCTTTATATTCAACATTTAAAGGAAACTTTATTTTCTTATTTATATCAAAAAGGGTAACTTTAGTTTTCAACTGCTTAAATGGCATAGTATACGGTTGTGTAATTATTGTATTTAATATCTTTTTTAATCCAGGTGGCCCGTATAATTTTATTCCTTGAATAAAATTAAATTTGTTTAAGATATGTAATCCGAATATGTGGTCTAAATGAAAATGACTTAAGAAAAGATATATTGGTTTTTTGGATTTTATATATTTGTCTATTTTGTACAAACCATTTCCGGCATCAAGAATAATATATTCTTTATTTGTTTCTATAAGTATACAGGTAGTGTTACCTGTATCTGAATCATACCAACCGTTTGTCCCTAAAAATATTATTTTCATCATTAAATACAGGATACAGTATACAGGATACAGGATACAGGATACAGGATACAGGATACAGGATACAGGATACAGGATACAGGATACAGGATACAGTCATTGAATAAAACACCAATATATTTTTAACTGCCTGCTCGATAATAGTCTGCTTCACTTATACTATGCACTATCAGACTACCCCAGTATCGCACGATAGCACTATTTATTTAAATATTTCGTATACCAATCTATAGCTTTCTTTAATCCGGTTTCTAAAGTAAATTCCGGTTTCCATTTAAGAATTTTTCTTGCTTTTTGCGATGCTAAATACTGATGTTTAATTTCATACTTAGCTTGATTTAATATTTTATAATTAGGTTTTTTTCCATCTAATTGATAAAGCTTTTTAACTAATTCGATAACTGTAATGGGATTTTCATCACTAAAATTAAACGCTTCTCCGCCTAATTTCAAAACATTAAGCTTTTCGGCAAGTAAAATATATCCATTTGCAATATCTTCAACAAACACATAATCACGAGTAAATTTTCCATCGCTTCTTATTTCAATAGGTTTATTCGCTAACATGCATCTAACTGTATCGGGAACAATCCTTGAAAAATTAAAATCTCCAGGACCATAGATATTTCCACACCTTGTTATTGCGACCGGTAAACCATATGTATGAAAATATGTATATGCGATTAGATCAGCGCAACTTTTTGAGACATCATATGGATGGTCGCCATGCAAAGAGGCATCTTCTTTATAAGGAAGTATCTTATGGCTTCCATATGCTTTATCACTTGAAGCTGTAACAATTGATTTGACTGTTTTTGAATTTCTGCATACTTCCAAAACATTCCAAGTACCTTCTATATTAGAAGAAAATGTCAGAAGCGGATTTTTTATACATTTACCGACTATCGCTTCAGCCCCGAGATGAAAAACCACGTCTATTTTATATTTTGATATTATCTTTTTTACTAAATTATAATCCGCAACACTACCTTTGATTGTAACTATTTTTTTATAATCTTCTTTACTAAAAAGAGTGTTTTCTCTTCTGACATCAATATCTAAACCAACGATATTAGCATCAGCAGAAATCAATATTTTAGTAAGATTACTGCCGAGAAAACCTTCATGACCGGTTATTAAAACATTCTTATCTTTCCAAAAATTTTTGTTCATACTTCCCCCAATAACTACGATTACACAGATTTTATTAAGTCTGCGGTTTTAATCGGTGTAATCAGCTTTACCATAATTTCCATGGAGCATCACCGCCATCCCATAATTTTTCTAACTCTATTTTATCTCTTAGAGTATCCATACATTTCCAAAAACCCGAATGTTTATACGAATTTAATTGATTCTTTTTTGCGATATTTTCCAGCGGCTCTCTTTCCCAAATTGTAGAATCATCTTTTTCGATAAAATCGAAAACTTCCGGTTCTAAAACAAAGAAACCCGAATTTATCCAACTACCTTCGCCTTTTGGTTTTTCTAAAAAAGTTTTAACATTATTATTTTTTTCTATATCTAGCACTCCGAATCTTCCTGCTGTCTGTATTGCTGTAAGAGTAGCTAATTTTTTACTTTGTCTGTGTACTTTAATCAATTCCTTTATATTTATATCTGCGACACCATCACCATATGTCATCATAAAAGTTTCATTACCTATATATTTTTCAATCCTCTTTAACCTGCCTCCTGTCATTGTATCAGAACCGGTATCAACAAGTGTAACTTTCCATGGTTCAGAAACCGTGTTATGTATAATTGTTTTATTTTTGCTCATATCTAATGTCATATCGCTCATATGTAGAAAATAATGAGAAAAATACTCTTTTATTACATACCCAAGGTATCCAAGACAAATTATAAAATCATGAAAACCATAATGTGAATATATTTTCATAATATGCCAAAGTATTGGTTTACCTCCGATTTCTATCATCGGTTTAGGTATGTTTTGCGTCTCTTCACTTATTCTGGTACCTTTTCCGCCTGCAAGAATCACTACTTTCATAATCAACTCCTTCAAATAATGATTTCGGGGATTTTGAAAAACGATTACGAGGATTAAATCATTGTAATCATTAGTTGCAAATCACTGTAATCATTCGTTCATAATCACTCTAATCGTTGTTAAATTATAAGGGATTTTTCTTAAAATAATCGTATATGAATACTATAAAAACTGCTGCAATAAAACTCACAATAGTAGATATAAACATTACTTTTATTTTATTTGAACTCACCTTGACTTTAGGAAGCGAAGCAGGAGCTGATAAAGCAGCTAATTTAGTATAATATTTCATTTCCATTTCTTTAGTCAATAATCTATTTTGAAGTTCATATTGTCTCTTAAGAGCATTTTCCTTGGACTCAGCTAAAGTTTGAAATATATATGATTGGGCTAAAATATCTGTTTTCTCTTTTTGAAATATCTTACTATTAATGATTTCTACATCTTTCTTTATAACCTCTATCTGTTTTTTAATATCATTCAAATCATCATTAACTATTTTTAATGCATTTTCAACTATTTCATTTTGTCTTTGAATTATTAAATCACATATCAAATCAACTAATTCTTTAGCTTTTTCAGGGGTTTTATCCTTTCCCCATACCAATATATAACCTGCCGTTACTTTTATATCGCCTGGATTAGATAAATCAATCAATCCAAACATATCAGTAAGATTAAATATTTCTTTTTCAGGAACATTCATCTTTGCTCCTATTATCCTTAAATAAGGATTAAGCGACTTTTTAAATAAAACATCCAGATTTTCTGCGCTTTCAACAGGGTTCTTATCAATCTTTGCCTGTTCTATAACCGCAGTGGTTTGATATAGTGAAGATTGTTTTAAAAGAAAAAACGCAGTAATAAAAATTCCAACAAATACAATACAAAAAAACATTTTTATTCTGCTTTTTAAAACTATCAAATAATCCCTTAAATCCATTTCCTGTTCTGACATGTTACCTCCATATTATTTCTTTAATTTTACTAACCACATAATCTATTTTATCATCGTCTAATTCAGGATACATTGGTAATGAAAGTACAGAATTTTGCATTTTCTCTGAAACAGGCAAACTTCCGATTTCATACCCAAGATTTCTGTATACCTTTTGCAGATGCAGCGATTGTGGATAATAAACCTGACAAGATATTCCGTTACTTAACAAATTCTTTTGTGTTTTGTCCCTTTCCATTTTATTTTGAAAACAAATTGTATAATAATTAAATGAATGTTTACAATTTCCTGGAACTTCTGGAACAATTACTATATTGCCGAGCAACTTCTTATAGTTATTTGCTATTTTGTTACGGATATTCGTCCATTTATCTATATATTTTAATTTAACAGATAGAATCGCAGCCTGAATAGTATCCAACCGAGAATTAAATCCGTTTTCTTTATATAAATATTTATCATACTGCCCGTGGTCCCTTAACATTTTTGCGTTCTCATAAATCCTTTTATTATCAGTTATAATCATTCCACCATCGCCGAAACAACCAAGATTCTTTGCCGGATAAAAACTAAAACAGCCGACATCGCCCATACTGCCCGTTTTTTTCCATTTACCATTTATCTTATATGAAGCAGAAAATGACTGAGCGCAATCTTCAATTATCTTTAATTTATATTTTCGCGAAATTGCCAATATCCTTTCCATATCGCAAGAATGCCCATAAAGATGCACCGGTAAAATCGCCTTTGTTTTTTTTGTAATTTTTCCTTCTATTTCTTCTGGATTAATTGTATATGTTGCCGGATTAATATCAGCAAACACAGGCACTCCCCCAGATTGAATAATCGCTTCAGTAGTTGCAACAAAAGTAAAAGGAGTTGTAATAACTTCATCACCCTCTTTTATTCCGCACGATATCAATGAAATCCTTAGAGCATCGGTACCATTTGCGACACCCAAAGCATATTTTACTCCACAATATTTAGCAAATCCTGTTTCAAACTTATTTACTTCTTCACCCAAAATATAATTGGTCTTATTCAGAACATTTTGAATGGCAGAATCTATTTCATTTTTAATATTTATATAGCTGGCTTTTAAATCCACCATTTGAACTTTCATTATTAGTTAAACTCCCTTTGCTAAAATATCCTGCATATGTATTATTCCAACCACTTTCTTTTTACGATTTAAAACCGGCAAAACAACAATTGCTTTTTCCCTATTCTGCATTATTCCTAATACGTCCACAGCTTTTATATCGGAATATACAAATATAGGTTTTGGATTCATAATATCTTTTATTTTTTTTGAAAAAATATTTTCTTTTTTTTCTAATATTTTCCTTATATCATAATCAGTTATAAATCCTAATAATCTCTGATTCTTATCAATTACGGAAACAGCACCACATCTCTTATTGGTTATTTCAAACAACATTTCGGATATTGAATCATTAATGCTTATTATTGGATTATCCGTTCCCGACCTCATAATATCCCCGACTGTAAGAAGAAGCCGTTTGCCGATTGTTCCGCCTGGATGAAGCAGACCAAAATCAGAAGATTTAAATTTTCTCATCTTCATTAATGTAATTGCTATAGCATCGCCGACAACCAATGCTGCTGTAGTAGAATTTGTCGGGATAAGATTAAGAGGACAGGCTTCTTGATTTATTTTAGTAAACAAGATTATATCGGAATTTTTGGCTAGTGTTGATTCCAAATTTGCGGTAATGGATATTATTTTAGCCCCCATTTTTTTAATAGAAGGCAGCATCCCTAAAAGTTCGCCGCTTTCGCCAGACTTACCTATTGCAAGCATAATGTCATTTTTTTGTATCACACCTAAACTACCGTGCATCCCTTCGGTTGGATGCAGATATATTGCTGAAGTACCGGTTGACACTAATGTGGCGGCTATTTTTTGAGCTATATTCCCCGATTTTCCCACACCGGTAACAATTATCTTACCTCTGCAATTAAAAATCATTAGAACCGCTTTTTCAAAAGATGGATTTACGCACTTTTTCAAAATTTCTAATGTCTCAATTTCGCTTTCAATTACTTCATTAATATTTTTTAAAATATTCATGCATTTATCCCTGTTTCCGATAGGAACAAAATTAAATTTGTATAATTTCCATTTGTTTTACTTTTTGTATTATAAAAAAGGAAGGTTTCACCAGCAGAAACCCTTCCGTTTGTTAATTCTCGGGAATATCTTATATCAGTTATTTTTATCTTCTTAATTGCTATCTCTGTTAAATCTGCTAACTCATTATCACCTACTATAATAAAATTTCTAATACCTGATTTATATTTTCCAATAATTAAACTCTGTATTTTAGTAACAACTGAACTCAAAACATTTATGGTTCTAAGTGTATAATTATATGATTTTTTCGCTTTTTCCGAAAATCCTTTTGGTGTTAAAATATATTGTATTTTATGACGATTCAACTGTTTTACTTTAATATAACCTGTTTGAGCCAAACGGTTAATAATAAGATTTGTAAGCCCCAAAGATATTCCTATCTTTTTAGCTATCAATCTCTGGCTGTATGAATGATTACTTGATAGCGCTTCTATAACCGCAAACTCTTTTTCAGATATATTATTTATCATAAAACATCCTTTGTTCAATACTTGAACATTATATAAAATAAATCAAATTTGTCAAGAGAATTCTATACGCTAATCCCCTATACGCTGTCTTTCAGTCTCTAGCTAAAACCAACCCATAAACATTTTTTGCACCGCTTTTTTTTAAAACTCTCGAACACTCTTCTAAAGTAGAGCAGGTTGTAGCTATATCATCAATAATTACAATAGATTTATTCTTAAAAAACCATGGTTCCTTAAGCTCAAAAACATCTTTTAAATTCAATAACCGTTCTTCACGGTTAAGCTCATATTGTGCCTTTGTATTTTTTACTCTAATTAGATTATTTACAATGATGTTTTTGCCGGTTTTTCCTGAAATATATTCAGCTAATAACATTGCTTGATTATATCCTCTATAAAATTCCCTTTTCTTACTTAAAGGAACCGGCACAATATAGTCAATCTTATCAATATTCAAATTGCTTTTTAAAGCATTCAATAAAATTTCACCCAAGTTCTCTTTTAAAAAATCCTTTTCTTTGAATTTCAATATCAATTCTCTTAATATACCTGTATATTTACCAACGGCAATAATAATTTCAAAATGGTATTTAGTTCTTTTGCATTGCCAGCAATGAGCGCCTCCATCAGGAAGCGGCTGATAGCACGTAACGCAATGTGACGTTTTAATATAATCTATTTTTTGTATACAGGTATGGCATACCGAGGATTTTGTATTATTTGTATTTTTTCCGCAAATAACACAAATATTGGGAAAGAAAAAGTCAACAAATACATCTATGATTCTGGACATAATTCACCCCGTACGAAAATGTAGATACATAATGCCAATATAATGAATTATTTCTGCTGGGAATATCTTACAACATTTTCTAACGGGGCTCACCCCGTACGAAAATGTAGATACATAATGCCAATATAATGAATTATTTCTGCTGGGAATATCTTACAACATTTTCTAACGGGGCTCACGCTTTCACTATTTTATTATTTTTTTTGCTTAATGCATTTCTTGTATCAATTATCAGTTTTGAATTTTTCAATATCATATTATAATCATAATTCGTATGATTTGTGGAAATTAACACAGCATCATATTTCCTAAGATTATACGGAGTTAATTCTATAGATTTTTTTTCAATAATGTGACTACGCATTTTTGGAATAACTGGGATATATGGATCATTATATGAAACACTTGCACCCTTTTTTTCCAATATTTCTACTAATTCCAAGGAAGGCGACTCCCTTATATCATCGGAATCTTTTTTATAAGACATTCCTAAAATGAGAATTTTTGATTTTGAGAAAGCAATGCCTTTTCTATTTAAGGCATCCTGCAGTTTTTCAACAACATACTCCGGCATTTTTGTATTTATTTCACCGGCAAGTTCAATAAATTTGGTCTGCATATTATATTGTTTTGCTTTCCATGAAAGATAGAATGGATCTATAGGTATACAATGCCCGCCCCATCCCGGTCCCGGATAAAAAGGCATATACCCGAACGGCTTGGTTTTGCTTGCCCCAATGACTTCCCATATATCAAAGCCCATCTTGTCAAACAAAATCTTCAGTTCGTTTACGAGTGCAATATTTATCGCCCTAAATGTATTCTCAAGCATCTTCGTTGCCTCTGCAACTTTCATTGATGATACAGGAACTATTTTATTAATTATACTTCCATACAATAGCGAAGCTATTTCAGTTGAAATTCTATTGATACCGCCGATAACTTTCGGTATTGTTTTGGTTGTATAATTCTTATTACCTGGGTCCTCACGTTCCGGAGAAAATGCAAGATAAAAATCTATCCCGGCTTTGAGTCCTTTCTTTTCCAAAATCGGTTTAACAACTTCATCGGTTGTCCCAGGATATGTCGTGCTTTCAAGAACTATTAACTGCCCCTTTTTTAAATATTTAGATATAGATTCTGTTGTATCTACGACATAACTCATATCAGGCTCTTTCATTTCGGTTAACGGTGTTGGAACGCAAATAATAACACAATCGCAATTTTTCAATTTTGAGAAGTCAGTTGACGGCTCAAAACTCCTAAGATTTTTTATCTTTTCCGAAGGTATATGTTTAATATAGCTTTTTTTCGCATTTAATATACTGATTTTTTTATTGTCTATATCAAGTCCGATAGTCTTAAAACCTTCTTTTGCAAACTCAATTGCCAAAGGTAAACCTACATAACCTAATCCAATAATCGCAACCGTTGCTTTTCTTTTTTCAATATTCTCTTTTAAACTCATATTTTCCCCTGATATAATGTCCATTATATTCTGCGTCATCATTCCTTATGTCTAAAATATTCTATTGTTTTACTCATTCCTTCTTTGAATAATACTAACGGTTTGAATTTTAAATATTTCTTGGCGAATTCAATATCTGCAAACGTATGCATTACATCACCTGCACGTCTTGGTTCAAAAATAAATTTCGGCTTAATTTTCAATATTTTTGAAACTGTGTATGCTATATCCAAAACCGAATATCTCTCATGACAAGCAATATTAAACGCCATTCCCGATACATCCTTTGCTTTCATTGCTAAAATATTTGCACTTACCACATTGTCTATATATGTAAAATCCCTTGATTGTTTACCATCACCATGTATCAGGAAAGGTTCTTTTTTTAAGCCGGAATTTATAAACTTTGGAACTACAACCGCATATTTGGATTCGGAATCTTGTCTGGGACCGAAAACATTAAAATATCTCAACGAAACCGTCTCTAAACCGAACGACTTTGAAAACACCCGGCAATAGTATTCTCCAGTTAATTTCGAAACCGCATATGGAGATACAGGTTGCGGTCTTTGTGATTCCTTTTTCGGCAAATCTTTGGCATCACCATACAATGAAGAAGATGAAGCATAAATAAATCTTTTAACTCCTGATTTTTTTGCCGCCATCAGCAAATTCAGCGTTCCGTTAATATTGACGTCATTCGTGGAAACAGGATCATCTATAGAACGCGGAACCGAACGAAGAGCAGCTTCATGAAATACACAATCAACACCTTTCATTGCTTTATCCACAATATTTTTATTCCTAATATCTCCCCTGATAAGTTCAACTTCATTTATTATATGTCTTATGTTTTCAATCTTTCCCGTACAAAAATTATCAATTATTCGAACTTTATAATCTTTTTCTAAAAGTTTATCTATTATGTTTGAACCTATAAATCCTGCACCACCTGTAACAAGCACTAAATCTTTTTTTCGAACCATTTTATTGTTCTCCCAATTCCTTCTTCAACCGATATTTTAGGACTCCATTTCAAAAACTTTTTTGCTTTAGTAATATCTGGCTGCCTAACCTTTGGATCATCACAAGGAAGTTCTTCAAAAACTATTTTACTTTTTGAAGCGGTTAATTTCTTTATAATTTTTGCAAATTCCAAAATAGTGTATTCACATGGATTTCCAATGTTCACCGGTTCGTTTAATTTAGAATTTAAAAGTCTTACAATTCCGTCCACCGTATCAGATACATAACTAAAACTCCTTGTTTGTTTTCCATTCCCGTATATTGTCAACGGTTTTCCCTTCAATGCCTGCAATATGAAATTAGGCACGACCCTCCCGTCGTTGAGCCGCATTCTTTCACCGTAAGTATTAAAAATTCTTACAATTTTTGTATCAATCTTATGAACTCTATGATATGCCATTGTAATCGCTTCCGCAAACCTCTTCGCTTCGTCATAGACACCTCTTGGACCTATTGGATTTACATTTCCCCAATAAGTTTCTTTTTGAGGATGAATAAGCGGATCGCCGTATACCTCACTCGTTGATGCAATCAATATTTTCGCTTTTTTCTCTTTTGCTAATCCCAATGCATTGTGTGTCCCCAAAGAACCGACTTTTAACGTTTGTATAGGAAGTTTTATATAATCAATAGGACTTGCAGGTGACGCAAAATGTAATATTGCATCTAAACTTCCATCAACTCTAATAAATTTAGTTACATTATGCTTTACAAACTTAAATTTTTTATCTTTTTTAAGATGCGCTACATTTTCTATTGAACCTGTTATAAGATTATCCATACATATAACATAATGGCCTTCAGAAATAAATCTGTCGCACAAATGACTGCCTATAAATCCCGCCCCACCAGTAATTAGAATTCTCATTTTAATTCAATTTATTTACTTTCACCTACAATCCGCCTTTCAATCTTTTTTCTAATTATTCTGAAAAATCAGGTTTTGAACGATATAGCGATATTTAGGCGACAAAAACCGTTAAAAAATTTCAATTGTTTGAACGAGCATTGCGAGTGAGTTTTGAAATTTTAGGTTTTTGAGCTGTTAAAAATATCGCGTCTAGTGAAAAACCTTGATTTTTCAGATTACCCACCTCATCTTCCTATGCTTCTATAAATAAATCCCAACTCTTCTATTTCCTTTGGTTCAAAAATATTCCTACCATCAACAATTATAGGATGTTTTAAAAGCTTTTTTATCCTTTTCAAGTCAATATTTTTAATCTCATCCCATTCAGTTAAAAACACAAGACAATCCGAATTTCTTGCAACCTCATATGGATTTTTACAATAAATTACATTTTTTAAAACTTCTTTTGCTTTTTCAGTTGCCTTCGGATCATATGCCTTTATCTTAGCACCTTCACTTTGAAGCATTTCAATAATTTCAATTGATGGAGCAAATCTCATATCATCGGTATTCGGCTTAAACGCTAAACCTAAAATACCGATTGTTTTACCCTTAACCACCCACAAAGTATCTTCTATTTTCTTTATAAAATTCTTTTTCTGATTTTCGTTTATTTCTTTTACATTTTTCAATAGGTCAAACTGGTAACCAAGTTTTTTTGATATCCATAAAAACGCTTCGAGGTCTTTCGGGAAACAAAAACCGCCAAAACCAATTCCCGCATTTAAAAATGACTTGCCTATTCTCTTATCAAAACCCATACCTTCGGCTACTTTTTCTACGTCTGCCCCGCATCTTTCACAAATATTAGAAACCGCATTAATAAATGAAATTTTTGTTGCAAGAAACGAATTTGATGCATGTTTTATTATTTCGGCACTTTTAATATCAGTAACCACGATTTTTGAATTTAACGGTTTATATATTTCTTTCAAAATATTTTCTGCCTTTTTTGAAGATACTCCTATAACTATCCTATCGGGATTAAATGTATCATATACAGCAGAACCTTCTCTTAGGAATTCGGGATTTGATGCAACATCAAAATGAACGCTCCTTTTAAGATTTCTTTTTATCGTCATCTCAACCTTTTCGCCCGTCTCTACTGGTACGGTAGATTTATCAACAATAAGCCGATAACCGTCCATATCTTTGGCAATCTCCGAAGCGACGTTTTCTATACATGACAAATCCGCAGAACCGTCTTCACGTGGCGGTGTACCGACACAGATAAATATAACTTCTGATTTTTTTACCGCTTCTTTAATACTTGTTGTAAATGATAACCGCTTGCTCTTGACATTTTTTTTAACCAGATTTTCAAGTTCCGGTTCATAAATAGGTATTTTATTCTTTCTTAAAGAAACTATTTTCTGTTTATCATTATCCACACAAATAACATTATGTCCAATTTCTGATAAACAAACACCAGTCGTTAAACCGACATAACCGGTGCCAATTACCGCTAATTTCATATTTCCCCCAAATATTCTGATAATGATTCCTTCCAATTTCTTAAAGGTTCAAACCCGTTTAATTCCCAAATAAAATTATTCAATACCGAATTCTTGGGTCTTATTGCCGGGCGTTTGATTTTTTCCGAATCTAAAGGTAAAATCTCACATTTTTTCTTTGATACTTTGATTATTTGTTTTGCAAAATCATACCAACTACAACTTTCCGAATTGGTAATGTGATAGATTCCATATAAACCTGTTGACATAGAATCCTTGTTGATTACTAGTTTTTGTATAGCGGATGATAGGTCATTGGTATATGTCGGACAACCAACCTGATCATTTACAACTTCTATTTGTTTTTTTGTTTCCGATAAATTTAGTATTGTTTTAACAAAATTCTTACCGTATTTTCCAAAAAGCCAAGACGAACGAATAATATAATATTTATTTAGTAATTGTTGAACAACTACCTCGCCATAATATTTAGATTTTCCATAAACAGATATCGGATTAGCTTTATCAAATTCAATATATGGTTCCTTTTTCTCGCCATCAAAAATATAGTCAGATGAAATATAAACCATAGCAGCATCAAATCTTTGACATGAAAGGGCAATATTTCTTGTTCCCAGAATATTTAATCTATACGCTTCTGAAATATTCTTTTCCGCACCATCCACATCTGTCCATGCAGCCGTATGAATCACAATTTCAGGATTTATCTTTGTAATTAATCTATATGTTTTATCAAAATCGGTTATATCGCAAATTTGGAAATTTAAGTTCTCTATATTAAAACTTGGTTCAGCAATATCCAAAGCATATAATTCTTCTTCATTAAAAGATTTAAAAATATCATAACCAAGCATTCCACATCCGGTAATTAATATCTTCATAATTAATCTATAGTTATAGAGTCGTGCGTTGGACCGATAGTGCGATGGTGCGATTGGGCAATGATTAATTGTCTATTTTCCATTATTCAATCCCACTATCCCCTATACGCTAACCTCTATCCGCTGATTTTATACTGTCTCTTATAATATTGATTAAATTTATTATCCTTTAACTTTTTCCACCATTTTTTATTAACAATATACCATTCAATTGTTTCTTTTAAGGTCTCGTTAAATTTTCTTTTTGGTTTCCAGCCAAGTTTCATCAATTTTGAACAATCCAGTGAATACCTACGGTCGTGACCTAATCTATCGGCAACCGGCTTTATTAACGAAAACGGTTTATTAAGTATTTTTAAAATAGATTTTGTAAGTTCTATATTTGTTATCTCATTATCTCCACCAATGTTATATACTTCGCCGGCAGTACCTTTACAAAGTACCGTATCTATACCCGAACAATTATCCATAACATATAACCAGTCCCTTACATTTTTTCCGTCGCCATATAGAGGCAACGGTTTATCTTCTATTGCGTTGGTTATAAATAATGGTATAACCTTTTCGGGATACTGATACGGTCCGTAATTATTTGATGAACGGGTAATTACAACCGGCACGCCATATGTAACAAAATACGAACGGCATAATAAATCGGCAGATGTCTTGGACGCGGAATAAGGGCTGTTCGGCTTCAATCTGCTTTCTTCATTAAAAGAACCTTTATCTATAGAACCGTATACTTCATCTGTTGATATCTGAATATACTTCTTATGCCTGTATTTTTTCGCCGCTTCAAGCAAAATATATGTCCCGTAAACATCCGTCTTAATAAATGAACCTGCTTCTAAAATTGACCTATCAACATGTGTCTCTGCTGCAAAATTTATTATACAATCTACATGTTTTGCTATTTTTTCCACTATCCGCTTATTACAAATGTCGCCTTTAATAAATTTATAGTTTTTATTTTTTTCAACATCTTTTAAATTATCCAAATTACCGGCATATGTGAGTTTATCCAAATTAACTATTTTATAAGAAGAATACTTTTTTAAAATATATTTAATAAAATTAGAACCGATAAAACCACAACCACCTGTGACTAAAATATTCATTTACCATCCCTTCTTTTTTTTCCATGGCTTATACGGTATATTCGGCTCGTCCAATTTAATTCTATATTCATCCGGTTTTTTATAATTATATAATTCCGTAGGAATGTTCATAATCCAGCATTCTTCTTTTGAAACACTTTCAAAACCATGAATAACTTTTGGAGGTATAACCAATATTGAGGGTTCTTTATCGGAAAGCATAAATTCCATTACTTTTTTTTTGGAAGAATCAATCAAAACAATTCTCGCTTTTCCTTTGACCACAAAAAAATTATCCGTCTGAATTTTGTGGTAGTGCCACCCTTTTACCCAACCGGTTTTACATACTGTTATATATGTCTGTCCGAATTTCTTAAAAATTTTCCAATCAGAACGCAGAATTTCAAATAAAGCGCCCCGCTCATCTTTATGTACCGGAAGTTTTTTTAAATACACACCTTTTATCATGCTATTTCTATTCTTGATGAATCTCCCACCATAATCCTATATGCATGCGGCTTTTTCTCAGATTTTAAAATTTCCACATTCTGTCCTATTAACGAATCTTCTATCCGTTTCACTTCCTTTATTTTTGAATTTTCCAAAACAATGGAATGTTCTATTTCGCTATTTTCAATGACTGTATTAAAATATACCGATGTGAAAGGTCCAATATATGAATTTGAAATTCTGCAATTTTCACCGATAATTACAGGACCTCTTATAGTTGAGTTTTTAATTTCAGCGTTTTTTTGCAATATAACTTTGCCTTCAATTGAAGAATTTTCCACTTTACCCAGATTTTTTGATTCAAGCGTATCCAAAATTATGCGATTTGCCTCAAGCATATCTTCCAATTTTCCGGTATCTTTCCACCAGCCTGTAATTATATGCGGCAAAACATTATACTTTTTATCCACAAGATATTGTATGGCATCGGTAATTTCTAATTCGCCACGCAAGGAAGGTTTTATAACATTTACTGCTTCAAATATATTCTTGTCAAACATATAAACGCCGACCAAAGCAAGATCACTCTTAGGTTGTTTAGGTTTCTCTACAAGATTAATAATCCTTCCATCTTCTAATTCCGCCACACCGAAATGCTGCGGGTTAGTGACCTTGGCGAGAAGAATTTGTGAATTAGGTTTCTTTTCTTTGAATTTATCCACAAATGTCTTAATACCGTCCCTTATCAAATTATCTCCGAGATACATTACAAATTCATCATCTTTTAAGAAACTTTGGGAAATTTTAACCGCATGTGCCAGCCCCAAAGGCGCCTCTTGTTCAATATAAGTAACTTTTAATCCGAATTTACTGCCGTCACCAACTGCCGATTTTATTTCGTTTTTCGTATCTCCGACAACGATGCCTACCTCTTTTATGCCGCTTTCAGCGATTGCTTCAAGACCGTAAAAAAGTATAGGTTTATTGGCAACCGGCACCAATTGTTTTGCTGAAGTATGCGTTATAGGTCTTAATCGGGTTCCCTTTCCGCCCGATAGCACTAATCCCTTCATAAAAAATGATTACACAGATTATAAGGTATTAACCACTTAGAACGGGGTTGCAGTCTTGCTCGTTCCAGTGGGTACTAACTTCGGGTACAAGATTACACAGATTTCAATATATATCTATGTCTTCTTTTTCCCCGTATCTTAGTAATTTTCCTCCAAATTATACAATTCTTTATTATACCAGTTCTCTCCAATATTTAAGCGAGTCTTCAAGGGTTTTTTCAAAAGGTATCTCTGGTTTCCACCCGGTTTGTTTTACGAACTTAGTATTATCACCTAATAAAAGCTCAACATCGGAAGGCCGCATCCTTGCAGGGTCCTGTTTTATTTCAACTTTTACTTTTGATAAACTCAATAAATAATTAAGCATATCCTTTATTTTCCAGTCTCTACCCGAACAGATATTATAAACTTCACCCGCAACACATTTTTCCGTTGCAAGCCAATATCCACGCACTATATCACGAACATCGGTATAATCGCGACGTGCCTCAAGATTTCCGACATAAATAACTGGTGGTTTCTTGTTTTTTTCTATCTCAGCAATTTGCTTTGCGAAATTACTGGTTACAAAAACCTGCCCGCGGCGAGGTCCTTCATGATTAAATGTCCTTGTACGAACAACATTAAGCTTATAACTCTGCGTATACTGATAACCCAAATAATCCTGTGCAACTTTTGAAACGGCATAAGGAGACAATGGACGCAAAGGATTTGTCTCTTTTATCGGCGCCTCTTCTTCATGGACCAATCCATATTCTTCCGAAGAGCATGCAATCTGAATCCATGGATTGATACCGACTTCCCTAACCGCTTCAAAAATATTCAATTCACCTAATATGTTGGTAGTAATAGTTTCAGCAGGAGCAACCCAAGATGTCGGAACAAAAGATTGCGCAGCAAGATGAAAGATTTTCCCGGGTTTCACTTTATCAATTACTTTTTTTACCGAATGGTAATCTTTTATATCACATTCATGAAGAAATATTTTATCTCTAAAACTTTCAATATTTTCTGTTCTGCTTCTCCACCTTTGAATACCGTGAACTTCATACCCTTTTGAAAGCAGAAATTCAGCTAAATGGCTTCCTGCAAACCCTGTGATGCCCGTTATCAATACATTCATAACTACTCCTCCTAATATAATATCCATTATATCAGACATCCTTCTCTTTATAGGATGTCTAAAAATTAAAATATTTTATAATTCTATCAAATTTTAAAAAAAAGTCAATTGAATTTTAATTTTATCAATCTTTTTATAACTTCCCCTTTAACATTAATTCTTCTACCGTCTATTGACCTTACAGGCATAATACCGATTGAAGTATTTGTAATAAAACATTCATCAACTGCATATAACTCATTTATTCTAATTTTTGCTTCCTTTACTTTAATTTTCATTTTTTTTGCACTTTCCAATATATATTTTCTTGTTATGCCACCAAGAATTCCGCATTTCAAAGACGGCGTCATAAGAATACCATTCTTTACAATGAAAATATTTGATACAGTTCCCTCGGCAATAAAGCCATCAAGATTCAACATGATTGATTCAAAAGCATTCCGTTTTTTTGCTTCAATCTTTGCGAGAATATTATTTAGAAAATTATTCGATTTAATTTTCGGATTTAGCGATTTAGGATGATTCCGCCTCGTTTCCGCAATAATTATTTTCACACCGTTCTTATAATATTCTTTTGGATACTGCCTGAACTTATTTGTAATAATTACAAACACAGGCTTTTTGCAAAGAGCAGTATCTAAACCTATTTCACCTATTCCTCTTGAAAAACTGATTCTAATATATGCATTTTTCAGTTTATTTATTTTTAAAGTTCTATAAACAGCACTTTTAATCTCTTGTTTAGAATAGCGTATATCAAGATAAATCATTTTTGCCGAACGAAAAAGTCGTGTTATATGTTCGTCTATCTTAAAAACAACTCCGTTATTTGAACGCATCGTTTCATAAATACCGTCGCCGTACAAATATCCGTGGTCAAAAATAGATACTTTTGCATTTCTCTTTGAATAGTATCTGTTGTTAATAAATATTTTCATAATTTAAAGACAGCGTATAGAGATTAGCATATAGGGTATAGTAATAAGTTAATAGCCAATCCTTTATATGCTAATCTTTTCCTATCCCGCTATCCCGCTATCCCACTATCCTCTAATGCTTTTATCATCGCTTTTGCTTTATTCAGCGTTTCATAATATTCTTTTTCCGGATTGGAATCCGCAACAATACCCGCACCAACTTGAAAAAACAGCTTTTTATCTTTTAGTATAAATGTACGAATCAGAATATTAAAATCACAATTACCCTTATAATCAATCCAGCCGCAACTACCCGTATAAGGACCTCTGGCGGTAGGTTCCAGTTCGTCAATAATTTCCATGCATCTTATCTTAGGACAACCGGTAATAGTCCCTCCCGGAAACATTGAAGCTATTACATCAAAAATATTTTTATTTTTCCTTATTATTCCGGTGACATTAGAGACAATATGTGTAACATGCGAATAACTTTCCGATATCATCATTTCGCTTACTTTTACAGTTCCGTATTTACAAACCCGCCCCAAATCGTTTCTTTCCAAATCAACGAGCATTATATGTTCCGCTTTTTCCTTCTTATCATTTAGAAGCTTTGTTTTTAACTTTTCATCCTGTTTCTTGCTAACTCCTCGTGGATAGGTACCTGCAATCGGTCTTGTTATAACTTTATCGTTTTCAATCTTCAATAACCTCTCCGGTGAACAACCGAATATCTTTAATTCAGGAAAATTCAGAAAACATGAAAACGGCGATGGATTTATTGACCTTAGCTTTTTGTATAATAAATATGGATTGCCATAAAATTTGCATTGTAATCTTTGAGAAAGATTTGCCTGAAAAATATCCCCTTCCTTAATATATTCCTTGGCTTTGATAACAATTTCTTTAAATCGTTTTTTTGTTAGGTTTGACTTGATACTTACATTTTTATTATGGTTTTCGTAATTACTACTTTTAGAAAGTTTTTGGTAGATATCATTTAATTCGGCATCAGCATTTTCTTTTGTTTTTGAATATATTAAAGCGCTGATTTTTCCCGTTTTATGATTAAAAATCAGAAAATTTTTACAAAATGCAAAATATAAATCAGGCAATTTCAGGTCGTCAATAACAGTTGACGGCAACTTCTCGAAAAACTGTTTTATATCATATGAAAAATAACCTATTGCGCCGCTAAAACAATTATATTTATTGTATATCTTTGCTTTTTTATTAAATATATTTTCCAATATTTTAATGGGATTCCCCGTTGCTCTGCGGATTTTTCCGTATTCATATATTTCTATTATATTATCTTTGCTTTTTATAACGGTATCTGCATTATATCCAATGATTGAACAATCGGCATTCCTGCTTTTTTCTACGCTGTCAAGAAAAAAAGAATATTTTTCACTAACGGAAATTTTATGGAATATCTCTAAGGGTATGAACTCGGAATTCAAATTGAATACAAACGGTTTAGTCATTTTTTGGGAGAGAAATTTAAAGATTTTACATTTTTTTTAACATCACCGATTATATCTTTAGTAAGCGCCTCATAACTCTTCTTTGAAAAGGGTTTTACTGCAGGGGCAACTATTTTTTCTACGACAAAAGAAGCTAACGTTGATTTTCTGACATAATTTTTATTTTTCAAAGACGGCGTCAAGACTAAAATAATAATGACCATTCCGCCTACAATAGCACCCAGTATAATCCCCAATAATGCACCTAAAAAACTATTCATCCACTTTGAACTTAGGATATTAGTAATAAACATCGCCAAATAAAAAATAACAACAAAAAATATTATAAATACAGCAATATAGCTTATTACGTTAGTTGAAGGAGTTTCCGGAAAATAGGAAGAAACTTTAAGATAAAGCAAATTGGATGCAACCGCACTGATTAAACCGGACACTATACCGGATATGGTGGTAAATATCCCTATTTTAGAACCTATTACTGCAAAAATTATAATAAACAAAAAAATAGAAAAATCAATCCAGTTCATTAAATACAACCCCCGTAGAAACTTTTGGATAAAAATATGTAGATTTTTGAGGCAAAAGTATCTTCTTTTTAACAACAAATTCCAAATCCTTTATATCCATAGGTTTCAATATTACTGCAACGGCAAATTCGCCGCTATCAACTTTTTCAACTGCTTCTCTTTCATCTTTAGTATAGTTTACTTCCTTGTTTTTCAATATTGTAGAATGCAAATACTTTATAGGTATATCTTTATTTTTTTTTGCCGTTTTAACATCTATAAAACATTTTTTAAAATAAAACTTAAAATCCCAGTCTTTCGAAGTTTTAAAATACTTGCTTATATTTTTGATTTCCTTTTTTGTTATATCTTTTAGCAACCTATGTGTCGGCAAAATCAACAACCCCCTGTCATTGAAAGGAGACAAAAATGTCAAGACATAACCACCTTTTGTAAATTTATAAAATGTTTCATATCTATGGTGCCCATCGGCAATCAGAATCTTATTATTATCCAACATTTTTTTTAGTATGTTAATTATTTTCATATCATTAATCGCCCATACTTTTTCGGAAGTTTCGGATAATTTAGCGATTGATGTCGGCTTTTTTTCTTTTATCCTATTAGAAATACTATAAAATATATTTTTTTTGTCAGAAAAAAGACAAAATATCGGGCTGGTATTTATTTTTGTCACTTTTAACAAATTAAAACGGTCTATTTTCGGACCTGAATGCGTTTTCTCGTGAGGAAAAATACTTTTTCCTAATTTTTCTGTCTTTAAAAGCGCAAAAAAACCGGTTCTAATATATTTCTTACCTTTATATTTAAAACTCTGTTCGTACAAATATAATGACGGTAATTTTTCTTTCAACAAACATCCTTCCCCTTTCCACTTATCAAAATTCTCTTTAGCGGAACTATAATTTTCCGGAAGTTCTATCTTAACAGCATTATAAATACTTCTTCCCAAAAGCTCCTTTTTTTGAGATGGAGATATCACATCATATGGCGGACATATATAGTTTGAAATATTTTTACTATTATACCTAATTCCGTTAAACGGTATTATTTTTGGCATAAAACTATTTTACAAAAAAAGCTCAAAAAGTCAATAGCACCGCCAATCTGTCAGCCGACAAATCAGCGTCGGAACAGTATACATCTATATTAAAAATTCATTGACTTAATAATTAAAAAATACTAAAATGATATTATGAAATATCTAAATTTCATTTTTCTTTTAATTTTGTTGCTTCCTACAAGCAGTTGTGCCAAGGAGGATAATAATATGATACGGGAACCCGCTGTCTCGGGTCAGTTCTACCCTAAAGATAAATCCGAACTAACAAAAATGGTAAATGGTTTTTTAGCATCTGCTAAAAATCAAAATATCGAAAGTAGAATTATTGGGCTTATCGCTCCGCATGCCGGTTATGTATTTTCAGGACAGACTGCTGCTTGGGCATACAAACAAATTGAAGGCAAGAAATTTGACACTATTTTCCTAATCGGCTCAAGCCATAATTATCCTGTAAAAGGTGCGGCTTTATGGACCGGCGGCAAGTTTTCAACACCACTGGGTGATATTAATATAGACAAAGAACTTGCGGAAAAACTTCTATCATCAAAAATAATTCAATCAAACAACGAAACACATATGCCCGAGCATTCGCTTGAAGTCCAGCTTCCGTTTCTTCAGAGAACCATCAGCGGTGATTTCAAAATTGTAGCAATTTTAATAAATGACATAAAAAATTATAAAGAAATTGCTGAAATTATATCTAAAACTATTAGTGTTTCCAAAAAGAAGGTTTTATTGGTTGCATCTACCGATATGACGCATTATCCTGACAAAAAAAATGCCGAAACAGTTGATAAAAGCATTCTTGATACAATATTAAAATTTAATCCTTCGGAATTGATAAAAGCAGATGAAAGATGGATGTCAAAAGATATTCAAGAACTTCACTGCACGTTGTGTGGGCTTCCGGCTGTATTAACAGTTATGGAAACCTCAAAACTTCTGGGAGCGAACAAATCAATAATAGTAAATTATTCTAATTCTGCAGAATCAAAATATGGCGATGGAAACAGAGTTGTCGGTTATGGAGCAGTGGCATTTATAAAGGTAACAGGAAATGAAAGCGGTGCCATAGAAGTAAAAACCGAAAAAGAATTTTCTCTTACAAAAGAATCGCAAAAAGAACTTTTGAAAATAGCAAGAGAATCAATAGAAAAATATTTATCCATCGGTAAAATTCCAGAATTTTCAACAAATAATCCTGAACTAATAAATAACGGAGCGGTATTTGTAACTTTGGAAAAAAATCATAACCTAAGAGGTTGTATCGGCACTACAGAAGCAACAATGCCTATATATGAAGCGGTATCTCAACTTGCACTTGCTGCAGCATTTGAAGACCATAGATTTTCACCGGTATCAAAAACTGAACTCAAAGAATTAAAAATTGAAATTTCAGTTTTATCGCCGCTTAAAAAAGTATCTTCTGCAAGCGAAATAATTGAAGGAAAACACGGCGTTGTTGTGCGTAAGGGTTCGCGTTCCGGACTATTTTTACCTCAGGTTTGGGAACACGAAGAGCTTTCCAAAAAAGACGCTTTCTTATCCGAATTATGCTGGCAAAAAGCAGGCATGGAACGTGACGCGTGGAAAAAAGGTGATTGTGACATCTATATATTCACAGTTTTAGCATTTAAGGAATAATTTTATAAGTAGAATATACATTTGATAATGTCAAAAAAATCTGGTTTTGAACGATATAGATGTTTTTAGCCGAATAAATCGTTAAAAAATTGGTATGTTTGACGAGTCCCGATGAATATCGGGACGAGGAGTTTACTAATTTTAGATTTATGAGGCGTTAAACTGATTTAAAAAATCAGCATCGTCTAGTGAAAAACCATGATTTTTTGTGATATTTTGACAGAACGCTTGCATTTAAGGAGGAGTAATTATGAGCAGACGCAAAAGCCAGACAAGAAGACATCAAATAAGGCAGAGATATTTAAGAAGATTAAAAAGAAAAAAAATGCAGTTAAAATCAGCGGTAGTTCAACAACCCGCCAGCCAACAGAATCCCTAACTGTCTTTTAGTTAAATCATGTATCACACTAAACGAGAAATTATTTGTGATATTTTTCACGATTAGTTTATTTTTAGAAATTATTTCTCTTGCGTTTTCTATTTCAAGTTTATCGGACATACATATCTTTTCATAATCCGATACATTTTCAAACATCAGAGGCATAATCCCGAAATTTATAAGATTTGATTTATGTATCCTCGCAAAAGATTTGGCAATAATCGCTTTTATCCCGAGATATTTAGGGCACAAAGATGCATGCTCTCTTGAAGAACCCTGCCCGTAGTTTTCACCGCCGATAATAAATCCGCCCAGTTTACTTTTTGCTCTTTCAACAAATTTAGTATCAATCTTTGAAAATACAAATTCCGATATTGCAGGTATATTTGAACGTAATGGTAAAATTTTAGAACCTGCAGGTATTATATCATCTGTTGTGATATTATCCTTTAGTTTAATAACTACTTCACCTGCTATTGTATTTTCTAATTCAGGAAATTTCTGAATAGCTTTTATATTTTTGCCCCTATAAATTTTAACATCAATAAATTCCTTTTTTGGTGGAATTATCAGTTCATCGGCTATTATTATGCTATTGGGTATTTTTACATCCGGCTTTTCGCCGAAAGGAATAGTGATTTTAGTTTCCAATGCAGAAAACGCTGCAACAATCGGACTTGATATATAAATCTCTGCATCATCGGTACCGCTTCTTCCCTCAAAGTTTCTATTAAAAGTCCTTAAAGAAATACCTTGTGAATTCGGAGCGCACCCCATACCTATACACGGTCCGCAGGCAGGTTCAAGGATTCTCACGCCGCTTGAAATTAAATCTTTTAAAGCACCAATCTCTATTAAATTTAAAAGAACCTGTTTGGAACCAGGCGAAATAATTGTTGGTGTTTTTACCTTCTTACCTTTCAAAATCTTTGCAACTAACAATAAGTCGGAAAGCGATGAATTAGTACAAGAACCTATTATAACCTGGTCCAATTTCATACCTTCAATTTCTTTTACAGTTTTAATATTATCCGGTGAATGTGGACATGCAACTAATGGAACAATCCCATTTAAATCCAATTCAATCTGTTCATCATAAACAGCGTCCTTATCCGCCACAAATTCTTCCCATCTATTTTCACGTCTTTGTAATCTTAAAAAATCTCTTGTTTGGTCATCATATGGGAATATTGATGTAGTTAATCCGAGTTCTGCCCCCATATTTGTAATTGTAGCGCGTTCATAAACCGAAAGCGTTTTAACACCATCTCCGCTATACTCAAAAATTTTCCCTACCCCGCCTTTAACTGTTAATCTCTTCAAAAGTTCCAAAATTATGTCTTTTGCAGAAACCCAGCCTGTAAGCCTGCCCGAAAGTCTGACATTTACAATTTTCGGCATCTTGAAATAGTATTTACCGGTTGCAAGCGCATACGCCACATCCAGACCACCGACACCTATCGCAATCATTCCTAATGCACCGGCTGTCGGAGTGTGCGAATCCGAACCGATAAGAGTCTCGCCCGGTACTGCAAATCTTTCCAAATGTACCTGATGACAAACACCATTTCCAACAGGCGAAAAATATATACCATATTTTTCAGCTATTGATTGCAAATATTTATGGTCATCTGAGTTCTCAAAACCCAGCTGAAGAGTATTATGATCTATATAAGACGCTGAACACCGCGTTTTTATTTTATCAACACCCATAGCTTCAAACTCAAGATATGCGAGCGTACCGGTTGCATCCTGGGTAAGTGTCTGATCAATTTTTATGCCCACTTCATTTCCAGCCTTAATTTC
>DMMW01000002.1:0-10887 GCA_003452965.1 Elusimicrobiota bacterium | reverse complement strand
GATTGCACAGATTAAGAACCACATTTTTGTCATGCTGATGCCGATTCATCGGCAGAAGCATCTCGGTTATGAGACCCTTCGTTTCTCTCAGGGTGACACTTCGTGTCATCTGTGTAATTTGCACACGAAGCTCGGAGCTACTGCACCGAGCGACCTGCCCCCGTGAATAGTTTTCAAGGAAAACTACGTGGGGGGCTACAACCCCGTTTTACTGGGCAAACATCATTTAATCTGTGTAAACACCTTGTTGGATTTTCCAACAATTACAATTTTATCATCTTCACATTCTTAATTTCAGATTGCTCTTTAATTTCAGATAAAACCTTATCCGGAATCGATAAGTCAACATTTACTATTGTTATAGCATCACCGCCAACTTGTTTTCTGCCGACTTCCATTGCTGCAATATTTATAGAATTCTTGCCTAAAATAGTGCCCACTTTACCTATAACACCGGGTTTATCGGCATTTGTAAAAATTAGAATATTTTCAGTAATTTCGACATCAACATAATAATCATTTATTTTTACAATTCTTATATCGCTCTTACCGAAAACAGTCCCGGAAATTACACTTTCCCCGTTCTCTGTCTTTAATTTTACAGAAATAAGATTGGTAAAATCAGAAACATCGGGCACTCTTGATTCCGAAATCTTTATGCCTTTTTCCTGAGCGATGTAAGATGCATTAATAAAATTTATCGTTCCTTCTTCGCTTACCGGATCAAGCATACCTTTTACAGCGGCTATTGTAATGGGCGACAAATCATACTTCGTCGCTTCCCCGGAATATCCAATCCCAACGGAAAGAATCCTTCCTTGCATCATTTGCGATGAAAAAGAACCCAATTTTTCCGAAAGCAATATATATGGCTGCATCTTCTGAAAAACATCGGAAGGAATATACGGAAAATTAACCGCATTTCTTATCGTACCGTTTGTGAAATATTCAACCAATTGCTTGACAATTTCAACGGAAACGCTGGTCTGTGCTTCTTCGGTGGACGCACCTAAATGTGGCGTCATAATAACGTTATTCATTTCAAAAAACGGCGATTCTGTCAATGGCTCCTTTTCAAATACATCTAATGCCGCACCTTTAACTTTACCGCTCTTTAATGCTTCTGCCAAAGCCTGTTCATCTATTAACCCACCGCGTGCGCAGTTTACTATCCTAACGCCGTCCTTCATCTTCTTTATAGTTTCGCTATTTACCATATTTTTTGTAGCTTCTGTTTTTGGTGTATGTATGGTAATATAATCCGAATTTTTAAAAAGTTCGTCTAACGAAACGGTTTCCACGCCAAGCTGCATCGCCCTTTCTTTTGATACAAACGGGTCATATACCAAAACCTTTATTCCAAAAGACAGAAGCCTCTTGGCAACTTCAAGTCCAATTTTACCCAATCCGACAACACCGACGGTCTTTCCAAAAACTTCAACACCAACAAACTCTTTTTTCTTCCATTCTTTCTTTTTAAGTGATGCGTTTGCCTGCGGGATATTCCTTGATAATGCTAAAAGCATACTGACTGCATGTTCGGCAGCTGAAATCGTATTCCCTCCGGGTACATTCATAACAACTATCCCTTTCTTAGATGCCTCTTTAGTATCTATATTATCAACACCCGTACCTGCTCTCCCTATTATCTTCAATTTTTCTGCTACATCTAATATTTCCTTTGTAACTTTAGTCTCACTCCTGACAAGCAGACCGTCAAATTCGGATATCATGCTTTTAAGTTCATCCGGTTTCATACCTGTTTTAACAGTTACTGAAAATTCGTTATTTTTCTCAAGAATCTCAACCCCTTCTTTTGCCAATGGATCACTTACTAAAACCTTATACATATCTCCCCCAAATCTAAATAATCTATTACGCAATTATATAATAAAATAAAAAAAAAGTAAACCCCATACCTAATATTGCACAGAGTTAAAATAAAAAAATGCAGGTCGTGTTCCCTACACTTATTATTTAAAATATTACTTTAATATATATTACCGCATATTACTTTTTGAGATAATATATCTGCCATAATTTTTACATGTTTATCACTTACATCGTATACTTTTAGTACATCCTGATATTTTTCATTTTCCGGAACAATTTTTACCAACGAATTTTTTAAAGGCTTAAACCATTTCTCGTTAAAATATACATTTTCTTTCTCTGTAAAAAGTGCAACATAAAAAATATTAGTTTCTACCAAATCCTGGAAAAAATGTGTGCCGAATGAGAGTTCAGGCGTCATATCGCCGCTCTTATATGAGATTTCGGTCATTACAGTAAAATTATTTATTTCAGCAAAATTAACAGGAATTCCTAAAGAAGGTGTTGTCGTCCCCCAACGTCCTGGTCCTATAATCATTACCGATGTTTTTTCTTTATATTGATTTTTCTTATTAATTTTACCAATTATTCGCGCAATATCATATTTTTCCGATAAAGATAATTTAATATAATTTTTCGGATCAACATATATAATTAATTTGATTATCTGTGAGATGTTCCCGCCCATAAAAAATCCTTTTGATTCAAAAAGTATTTTTTCTTTTCTAATTTGAGCCGGCATTTCAACTTTTTTCCCTTTTTGTTTCATTTGAATAGGACGACATTGTAAGAGGTTTATTTTTATAACTTTATCCTTACTAAAATTACCGGTAAATTCTATTTCAACCGGATATTTATAGCTTGCTTCAAGAATTTTAAGTATTTTTTGTATAATGTCTGCAAAAGCAGTTTTTGACAATATTTCATCAAATGTTATAATCCATGATTCTTTCTCTTTCATTTTAAGTTCATGCATCCTTGCGGCGGTTTCATTATCCCTAATTCCGATTAGGTCAAAATTAAAATCTAAATTTTCATTCACAATTTTAATTAACGGGATTGTTTGCAGATTATTCTCGTTTAGATTAAGAAGATCTATATAATGCTGTGAATATTTTCTTATATCTTCTATCCCTGAAACAGGCCTGGTTAAAGGAGAATCCAGCGCTACTATCCTCGGATAATCATTTTCAACACGATTAACCGCCCTGGTGCCTAAACCGAATACCAATCTAAGCATCCCTGCCTCGGGATTCATATTTTCTTTCCATGAAAATATATTATGTGAAATACCAACTCCCGCCAAATCAGGGAAAAAATAATTTTTATGATACGACCCGGATACTCTCTGTACTAATATCGCCATTTGTTCGTCCTCACGCGATAATCCTCTTTGCAGGCGATAGGTTAATGCACTTTCGTTCATCGTACTTGAAAAGATATACCTTACTGCATTTTCAAAATTTGAATATCTCTGTTCAAAAGTGCCTTGATTGGCATTGAATATACTTTCATATTTGCCGGCAAACGCATTTCCGAAACTATCCTCCAAAAGGCTGCTGGAACGAATTATTATTGGGGATTGCCCATAGTATTCTATCATCACCTGTAACTGTTCCTTAATCTCGTCTGGAAATAGTCCGTTCAACATTTTTTCTTTTAAAATAACAGCTGCACTAAAATACCCTTCTTCAGTTTTATGTTCCATCCATAACTTCCACCACCCGTTTTGCACTATATATGTATAGAAAACATCTGAACCTATATAAAAAGAATCATGTTGCTCGGAAATATCCTCCCAGTTAAATCTTTTATCTGAGGATAATATTTTCCTCGCAAGCAACATCCCGACGGTTTTTCCTCCTATGTAACCTGTGCCTATCAACATAGTTTTAATCTGCAATAAATCTTCAAGCGAAATAAAATCCTTTACCAAATCTAACATCTTATCTTCGCGGCCGATCATTATTCTGCTTAAATGATTCGCCATTCTTTTCTTTGCTACTTTGGATGAAGATAATTTTACAAGTTCCTCAGCTTCCAAAAACAATCTATCCCAGTAATCTAAATTTCTCTTAGTATTTTCCGAACCTTTTTTATATATGTATGAAAGAATTTTTGAAGAATCTAAGCTGTTTGTCACAGGTTTAAATAAATTTGAATTATAAAAATGTGGAAGGAACATAGTAGGTGAATAACGATTCCAGACTTTCAGTGGATGAATGTAATAATCGCCGTTTAAATTATATAAATCAAAAAGCACCTGTGTGGTTTCACGTATTCTTGCTATAGTTTTAAATGAATGATTATTTCTTAATATCGAGAAATATGCAACGGTATTCAGTTCAAAAAGATATGGACAAGTAATTATGAAAAAATTGCCAATCATGATATCTGTCGCCCAAGCAGATAACAGATATGAAAGACAATCAAACACATAGTATACGTCTTTACCTTCGTTTTTTATTATTTTATGGATTTGTGATGAAAAAGATTCAAAACCATTATAAGCATCAAGCTTATATATCTTTAAATTTGACTGCGGTTCCAAAAGAGGCTCATGTTCTGCAAACCGCATATAAATAATTTTCTTTTTGCTTTTTATAGCTTCAATAACAAAAGGGATTACAAAATGCTTGTAATCCCTTATATCATCTACCTGCCAGACAACATTATCGCCTTTTCTTAAACCATGTATAACGTCATCTAACCCTTTCAACCCTGAGCTTGCATTATTAAATTGCACCATTTAATTTAAACTCTATACAATACCGTAAGAAATCATCGCTTTTGCGACTTTGATAAATCCTGCAATGTTTGCACCTGCAAGATAGTCGCCTTTATTACCGTATGTTTCCGCAGCTTCAAGGCAGGATGAATGAATACTTTTCATAATGTCTAATAATCTTTTATCAACCTCTTCACGCGTCCATGATAATCTCAGACTATTTTGGCTCATTTCTAAACCTGAGGTTGCAACACCACCTGCATTAGCAGCTTTTGCAGGACCGTATAAAACGTTATTTGATTGGAAAACTTTTATTGCATCAAGATTACACGGCATATTTGCCCCTTCGGCAACACAGTAGCATCCGTTTTTGACCAATGCTTCCGCGTGTTCCTTGTCTATTTCGTTCTGAGTAGCACAAGGTAACGCAATATCAACTTTTATGCCTTTTTCTTTTATAACATCCCAGACACTTTTACCCTCAAAACACTGTACTTTCTTATACTTTGACGAATATTCTTTTATCCTTCCCCTTTTTACATTTTTCAATTCCATTATATAATTACACTTATTGTTATCTATGCCCTCTTCGTCAACAATAGCAGCACCTGAATCACAAAGCGTAATTACTTTACCGCCAAGCTGGTTAACTTTTTCAACAGCGTATTGAGCTACGTTACCAGCACCGCTGATAGCAACAACCTTTCCTTTGAAATCTTTTTTTCTTGTTGCAAGCATTTCTGCTACAAAATAGACAAGTCCGTATCCGGTTGCTTCCGGTCTGATTAAGCTTCCGCCGTATTCAATACCTTTGCCGGTAAGAACACCCTCGTGAGCATTCACAATCTTTTTATAATAACCGTACATATAACCAATTTCTCTACCGCCCACACCTATATCTCCGGCAGGAACATCGGTATCCGGACCTATATGCCTGTATAATTCACGCATAAAAGCCTGGCAAAATCTCATAACTTCATTATCCGTTTTTCCTTTCGGGTCAAAATCAGAACCGCCTTTTGCTCCGCCCATGGGTAACGTTGTAAGTGAATTTTTAAAAATCTGCTCAAAACCCAGAAATTTTATAATACTTAAATTGACTGAAGGATGCAATCTTAACCCGCCTTTATACGGACCGATTGCATTATTAAACTGAACTCTAAAACCCCTGTTTACCTGTACCTCTCCGCTATCATCAATCCACGGAACCTTAAAAATTATCATTCTTTCCGGTTCAACTATTCTTTCATAAATCTTTGCTTTAACAAATTCCGGATGTTTCTTTTCAGTCGGCTCAAGTGTTTCCAAAACCTCTTTTACGGCTTGTATAAATTCAGTTTGCCCCGCATCCTTCCGTCTAACCTTTTCAATTACTTCTTTTACAACTGACATACGCTTTCCTCCTTATGATAGGTTTTTTCTGGGGACTAGATAATATCCGCCTTCGATAAGCGTGTCATCAATAGTCATGGTTATTCGCCATATTGATGACACATCTGCGGCGGATTGTTTATTTGGTCTCTCCGCCCCTCTGGGGCGAGACCTCGCCAACGACACAATGGCGGGCGGGACTCAAATAAACATAAAAAAAGCCCCGCCCCGCTTTTTAAGCGAAACTGAGGACTTCTTTGTCTCTCTAATTAATATATTAACAAATTGCAATTATTATGTCAAGCAAAAAATGTGTTCATCCAACATCTCAGTGATTATTGGGTTTTTCAACAATCACATAATCCTGTAACGGCCTTACTTTGAAATCATTTTTTATTGCTGCTTCCATCCCGGTAACCGCAGCCTGCGCACCGTTAATAGTAGTAATACAGGGCACTCCCTGCATCACTGCCAAACTTCTTATCGGTGCCATATCAGATTGCCCTTTCTGACCGGAAGGAGTATTTATCACAAGATTTATTTCTCCGTTTCTGATTCTATCTAAAATTTCATTACTTCCATCACTAATCTTGCTTACTATCTTTGCTTTAATATTATTGGAATATAATACCTTTGCCGTACCTCTTGTGGCTAAAATATCAAATTTCATATCGTAAAGCCTTTTCGCAATAAAAACAATATTTCTTTTATCATAATTCCTTACGCTGATAAACACAGTCCCACCCTTCGGTAAAATCTGTCCGGCAGCAATCTGTGACTTGTAAAAAGCTATTCCGAAAGAATAATCTATACCCATAACCTCACCAGTTGATTTCATCTCGGGACCCAATATTATATCCACCCCTGAAAATCTTGTGAAAGGTAGTACAGATTCTTTTACTGATACATGCTTAACTTCTACCTCTTTGGTTATACCCAATTCTTTAAGTGTTTTACCTGCCATCACCATAGCAGCAATCTTTGCCAATGGTCTGCCTGTCGCTTTACTCACAAAAGGGACAGTCCTTGATGCTCTCGGATTAACTTCAAGTATATAGACAGTATCATTTTTTATTGCGTATTGTATATTCATTAATCCTTTCACTTTCAGTTCTTTTGAAAGTGCATAAGTATATTTTTTAATCGTTTCTATAATTTTATCGTCCAAGGTATGTGGTGGCAAAACGCAGGCGGAATCTCCGGAATGAACCCCTGCTTCTTCTATATGTTCCATTATACCGCCGATAATAGTAACCTTACCGTCCGAAATTGCATCAACATCCACTTCAACAGCATCTTCAAGGAATTTATCAATTAAAATCGGCTGCTCCATTGATACAACTTTCGCTTCATGAACAAATTCGTCTAATGTTTTTTCATCATATACGATTTTCATTGCACGTCCGCCTAACACATACGACGGCCTTATCAAAACAGGATATCCTATTTGTTTTGCAATTTTCTTAGCTTCTTCTATTGTATTTGCAGAACCGTTAGGCGGTTGATAAATCTTAAGTTTACTTACAAGTTTAGAAAATTTTTCTCTATTTTCAGCTATATCAATTGATTCAACGCTTGTCCCTATAATCGGTACTCCCGCATCCTTTAACTGCTTTGCGAGATTCAACGGGGTTTGCCCTCCGAATTGGACTATGACTCCGTTTGGTCTTTCCTTATCTATAATATTCATCACGTCTTCATAAGTAAGCGGCTCAAAATATAATTTATCAGATGTATCATAATCGGTTGATACTGTTTCGGGATTGGAATTAACCATTATTGTCTCATACCCCAATTCTTTTAATGCGAAAGCAGCATGGCAACAGCAATAATCAAATTCAATACCTTGCCCTATTCTGTTAGGTCCGCCGCCTAAAATCATTATTTTTTTCTTTTTAGTAACTCTTGTCTCATCCTCCGATTCGTATGTAGAATAATAATACGGCGTATAAGCTTTAAATTCTGCGGCACATGTATCAACCAATTTAAAAGTTGCCTCAATTTTATTTCTTTTTCTTAGACTCCTTATTGAAAGTTCATTAGTATTCAAAAAACCAGCCAATTGCCTATCACTAAATCCATATTGTTTCGCTTTTAGCAAAATCTCTTTACTTAATCTCTTTGATTTGGAGCTATTCTTTTTTCCGGATATTTTAATTATTTTATTTTCCAAATCTATTATTTCTTTTATTTGGCTCAAAAACCATGGGTCGATATTTGTAAGATTAAATATTTCTTTAATCGTATATCCTCTTTGAAATGCATATTTTATATAAAATATTCTTGATGCATTAGGTTCCTTTAATCTCAGTTTAATCTTACCATCCGATATTTTTTTATAATCTGATTTACTATCTAATCCGACATGCCCAATCTCCAAGCCCCTTAGCCCTTTCTGTAACGCTTCCTTAAAAGTTCTACCTATAGCCATCGTTTCGCCGACCGATTTCATTGATATACCTAAAATATCTGCAGCTTCGGGAAATTTTTCAAAAGTGAACCTAGGAATTTTTACTACACAATAATCAATTGCAGGCTCAAAAGAAGCAGGCGTGGATTTAGTGATATCATTTTTTATTTCATCTAATGTATAACCTATTGCAAGTTTCGCCGCAATCTTTGCAATCGGAAAACCAGTTGCTTTACTTGCCAATGCCGAACTTCGTGAAACCCGCGGATTCATTTCTATTACTACCATTCTGCCATTTTTAGGATTTACTGCAAATTGTACGTTAGAACCGCCGGTTTCAACACCGATTTCTCTTATTATTGCAATAGATGCATCCCTCATTCTCTGATATTCCTTATCAGTCAATGTCTGGGCAGGTGCGACGGTTATGGAATCACCGGTGTGAATACCCATAGGATCCATGTTTTCAATTGAACAAACTATGACGACATTATCCTTTTTATCACGCATTACTTCCAATTCGTATTCTTTCCAACCTACTATTGATTCTTCTATGAGCACCTCATGTGTCAGACTGTTCTTTAAACCCAGTTCCACTATCTGCTCAAATTCTTGGCAAGTATTCGCTATTCCGCCGCCGGTACCTCCAAGCGTAAAACTGGGTCTTATAATTACCGGAAGCCCGATAACTTTAAGTTTTTCTTTCGCCTGTTTCACATTATATGCAAGAGCGCTTTTAGGTAAATCCAACCCTATCTTCAACATTGACTTTTTAAAATATTCCCTGTCTTCGGCTTTTTTAATCGCATCATAATTCGCACCTATCATTTGAACACCGTACTTTTTCAAAACACCGTTCTCTACTATCTTCATTGCGGTATTCAAACCAGTTTGTCCGCCTAAAGTGGGTAGTAGTGCGTCTGGCCTTTCTTTTTCTATTATTTTTTCTACAACTTCAGGTGTAATCGGCTCAATATAGGTTTTATCCGCCATTTCGGGATCAGTCATAATTGTGGCGGGGTTGGAATTAATCAGTATAACTTTAAATCCTTCTTCCCTTAAAGCCTTGCATGCCTGCGTTCCGGAATAATCAAATTCACAGGCTTGGCTTATAATTATAGGTCCAGAACCAATAATCAATATCTTTTTAATATCTGTTCTTTTTGGCATAATTTTCCACACTATCGGCGAATTGTAGGAATAAATATTTTGAATCATGAGGTCCCGGAGATGCTTCCGGATGAAACTGAACCGAAAAAACCGGCAGATTCCTGTAACCAATACCCTCAAGAGTACCGTCATTCAGATTTTTATGTGTAGGTATTGCGTTTTTTAATGTTTGTAAATCAACTGCAAAATTATGATTTTCTGCCGCTATTTGCACCCGACCTGTTTTCAGATTTTTAATCGGTTGATTTGAGCCATGATGACCGAATTTCAACTTATATGTTTTTCCGCCCATTGCAAGACCCAGTATTTGATGTCCGAGACATATCCCGAATACAGGTAATCTTGATGATATAATTTTTTTGACGGTCTCAATTGCATATGTTACTGCTTCCGGATCTCCCGGCCCGTTTGAAAGCATAATTCCCAGTGGTTTCAAGTCCATTATCTTTTCAAAAGAAGTACTCGCTGGAACAATTGTGGGATTAAGTCCTACGGAATATAACGATCTTAATATATTCATCTTCACACCAAAATCCATGACCACAACATTTTTACCTGAGCCGTTTTTCTGTTTAAATTTATAAATTGTACGGTTTGTGACTTCTTTAACAAGATCTTTTCCAACAATGCCACCTGCTAATTTGACTTTTCTTAATAATGACTTTTCGTTTAAATCAACCGTAGAAATGATACCCTTCATAGATCCTTTTTCTCTGATATGCTTTACTAATTGTCTTGTATCTATACCCTCAATCCCGATAATTTTATTTTGTTTTAAATATTCTCCAAGTGTTTTTTTTGAACGCCAATTTGAATAAATCTTGGAATATTCTTTTACTATAAAACCTTCAACAAAAGGTTTTCTGCTTTCAATATCTTCAAAGTTAACACCGTAATTTCCTATATGCGGATAGGTCATTGTGACGATTTGTCCTTTATAGGAAGGATCGGTAAGTATCTCCTGATAACCGGTATGCGAAGTATTAAAAACCACTTCACCGGTTGTTTCACCGGTAGCACCAAATGATTCACCTAAAAACTTTTGACCATCTTCTAACATTAAAATACTTTTCATATAAATAATGATTACTTTTAGAGTTATAGGGTTATTGAATTAATAGAATCGTGATATTACGCACACTTTTAAAAACTCACTGAACTCTATAAACTCTACCTCTTTACCTCGCCACAGTACGGATTCATGTAGCCTTGTGCAAAAAAGCCCTCAAATTTCACAATTATGTAAAATTTGAGGACTTCATTGTCGCTCATGCAACATATTAACAAATTATACTGTCTTTGTCAATCAATTTATAAATAGGGTCTGCTGAAAAACTCCATGCCTACGTTCCCAAGGAACTTCGGCAGGCAGGCA
>DMMW01000051.1:23009-35774 GCA_003452965.1 Elusimicrobiota bacterium | reverse complement strand
GTCCTCCGTTTTCCCTTATTCCCGGGACATAACCCTTTATATATCCCGGTTCTACCGGTGATTTATCAAAAGGCGGTTTTAATAATAACATAATAGAATTATTTCTATCAACAAGGTAATCATTCAATGATTCCATAGCTTTATTTGTTCTATCGGAATCACCTGCTCCGGATAATACTGACCAGCTCTGCGATATTGAATCAATTTTACATTCAGAATTGCCGGCAGAACCGATTGATTCACCGTTATCCGTATAAGCGCGTAAATACCAGCTGCCATCCCATCCATTTTTTTCAATATTTTGTTTCAGGAAATCCGCTTCTTTGCTACAGAGTTCCTCAAATTCCTTATCGTTATGCATGCGTGAAATTTCAGAGAACTGACATAGGACATAGTACAAGAAGAATCCGAGCCACACACTTTCGCCCATACCCTTCTCTCCCACAAGGTTCATTCCGTCATTCCAGTCTCCGCTGCCAATGAGAGGTAATCCGTGCTGGCCATATTTTAATCCGTATTTTATTGCCCGTTTGCAATGTTCATATAGTATATCGCTTTCTTCAGATTTGGTCGGTTTGTCATAATATGATTCTTCTTCTTGTTTTAATTGACGGCCCTCAATATAATTTATTCGTTCATCAAGCACGCCTGTGTCTCCGGTAGTTAATACATACCGAGAAACTACAAGCGGCAACCACAAACAATCGTCTGAACAATGAGAGCGTACTCCACGTTCTATGGGCGAATGCCACCAATGCTGAACATCTCCTTCACGAAACTGGTGTGCAGCGCAGCGTAAGATATGTTCTCTTACTATATCCGGTGACGCATAGATAACAGCCATTACATCCTGCAACTGATCACGGAAACCAAACGCGCCACCCGACTGGTAATATCCGCTTCTGGCAAAAAGCCTGCATGCTATAGTCTGATAAAGAAGCCACCCATTTACCAGAACATCTATAGACCGGTCCGGGGTTTCAATATATATTGTACCGAGAATATTTTTCCAGTAACTCCAAACAGCCTCCAGTTCAGCATGTGCTGAACCGGAATTATTGAACTTTCGGATAAGATTTCGCGATTCTTCTATATTTTTACCTGAACCAAACACAAATATAATTTCGCGCTCTTCTCCAAAAGCAAGCTCGATATTAACCTGCATTGACGCACAAGGATCCAACCCGGGACCCACCTTGCTAGATAATTTAGACCGTTTCATAACTGCGGGGTTTGAAAGTACACCGTTTCTGCCTAAAAATTCTTTTCTATCACCTGTTACACTGCGTTCTAATTCACCGCAAACGTTAAGAAAAACAACACGATCTGCAAACTCAGTATTATACGGATTCCTTGCAAAAAGTGCTCCACTTTCAGGATCCACTTCGGTTATTATATGAATTGAGTTTTTCTGACGCGCATTTCCCATTACCAATTCATTGTAATTAGTAATCGACAACTTGCGTAGACGGTTGGAACTATTTCGTATTTTAAGAATGGAAAATTTAATGGTTTCTTTAACTGAAACATATACGGTCAATTCTGTGTCGATACCATCATCAGAATATTCAAAAATGCTATATCCGAAACCATGCCTGCTTACATATTGCATCGGCCCGTTTACCGGTAACGGGGTAGGAGACCAAAACCTTCCTGTTTCTTCATCCCGAATATATATAGCTTCCCCGCTAATATCGTTAATCGGATCATTATTCCACGGAGTAAGGCGAAACTCATGGGCATTTTCACTCCATGTATATGAACTTCCACTCTCTGAAATAACCGTCCCAAAATTCTGATTTGCCAGGACATTTACCCACGGCATAGGTGTTTTAGAATCGGGACCGGTCATTATTACATATTCACGTCCATCCTGAGTAAAACCGCCGATACCATTGAAGAAGCTAAGGTTTTTCCTTGCTTCCTTTTGTGATATACTTTTCGGTTTTTCATATGTCCTTATCGGTTTAAGTGTTCCAATTATTGTTTCTGTTTGTCCGCGACGTTCTACTTGTTCTAATAGTGTTCCAGCATCATCCGTAATAACAATACGTGATACCGCCTGTAATAAAATTTTATCTTCGTCAGATATATTTTCTAAGCGTCTTACAAATATTCCTCCCGGCTGATCAAGCATAGATGCTTCATTACTTGCGGCTATCATTCCTATAATTTGATCATTTAGCTGTTGTCGGTACACAGAATAATCTTCATTAATAATCATTAGATCTACATGAAGACCTTTACGCCGCCAGTAAGCATGCGCCTGAATAAGTTGCCGGACAAGTTCAATATTCAGCATATTTCCTATTTTTAAAAGCACTATCGGTAAATCTCCGGATATACCGTATACCCATAAACTTGATTGACCTCGGAAATTCTTAATTATTGTACTTGCGTTTGCTCTCCATAAAGAATTTGCATATAGTATAGAACTCGCCAGACGGCCATATAACTGTGCATCTGATTCTGTTGCATTTAATTGTTGAAGCACTACCTGTCCGTGTGTCCATGCAAGAGCGAAAATACGATCTGTAAGATGACGATCTTTATATCTTTCTATTATTTTTACTGCTTTCTCCCGTGTTTCAGATGCACCTGATATGAAATCAATTGTAACCGTCTGTTCCGGTTCAATAGAAACCACACAACGAATTGACACTATGGGGTCCAGTACAAAACCATTTGTGTTAGACAACTCCGCTGAACCGCTTATAACCTGAGGATTATGGGTGCTCCTACCCCTTCCAATAAATTTTAATCTATCTGTTTCATATGATATTTTTTGTGCAGTAATTCCGTAGATATTCATTAAATGCACCATATGCATCGATTTTTCTTTCCCTGAACTTGTCCGTCTTGTGCAAATAATTGCTTGTTGATCTCGCATAATTTCTGTCTGAACAAATAGATTACTGAAAACCGGGTGCAATTCATCAGCTGCGGGAGAAAGCAACACAACTTCAGCATAACTTGTAATCTCGACGGTTTTACGCTCCCATGAACGGTTAGTCAGCCTTATCCTGCGAAGCTCCACATCATCTTCAGGAGAAACAGATATCTCGGTGTGTGTTTCATAATTATAATCACGCCTGCGAAACTCAGCACGTGCCTGCAAAAATATTGATTCATACTTTTTTGGATCTTTCAAGGTCGGTTGATATGTATTTGACCATACTTCTCCGCTTATTAAATCGCGAAAATAGAAAAAAGTACCCCAGTTATCACGGGTGGTATCTTCACGCCAGCGAGTAACAGATAAATCCTTCCAGCGGCTGTAACCTGCACCGGAATTAGTAATCATTACGTTATATGTGCCGTTAGATAATAGATGTATTTCCGGTTTTGAAGTATTCGGAGTATTGAATACACGCATTAACGATTCCTTGCTACTCTCTATTTTGAATGACCCATGCATCACAGAACTAATTGGATAATAAGGAATTGTCTTAGGAGTTCTTTCCTGAAGAAGTAATTCAGCAGATTTAAGAGTAAGGTTGTTTTCAAAACGTTTTTGCATTTTACGATTATTTATTACATAAGATAAAGATAGAAAATTCATGCCTTGATGGTGAGCCATAAAAGAACGCACCACCATTTTAGTAGATTCATCCGGTATACGTGAAGCTGTGTAATCAATCGCCTCATAAAAACCATATTGCCCCTCATATCCCTCTTCAACCATTCTCTGAAGATTTGAACATGCTTTTTCCGGAAAAACCATTAGTGCCATCACAGAAGCATATGGCGCAACAACAAGCTCCTCCGCCAAACCCGACTTGAATCCCAATTTTGGGATACCAAATGCCTTATATTGATAATTAAGATGTGCATCTGTTATATTATAACCGGATTCAGATATGCCCCATGGCACTCCACGCTGTGCCCCATATTGAATTTGAGTATTAACTACAGTTTTACAAGTCCTGTCAAGCAGGCTGTTTTCAAATGTCGGCATTACTAAAAACGGCATCAAGTATTCAAACATAGACCCGCTCCAGGAAATTAAAACAGGCTCCCTTTTAGAAGTTGTTAATAATCGGCTAAGCGAGAACCAGTGTTCAACGGGAATTTGTTTTTTAGCAATTGATACATAACTGCACAATCTTGATTCAGATGCAAGCAAGTCATAATAACTGTTGTCTTTGCGTCTCTGGCTAACATTGTAACCGATAGTTAAAAGATGGCGGGATTCATCATATAAGAAACCAAAATCCATATCAGAATACTCACTACATTGAAGCGCCAGTTGTTTGATTTCAATAATCCTTTTACCTGCATTATTACTTCCTTTTATTACTGTATCATTAAAATCCTTTATCCATTTAATATCTATTCTTAATTTTATAGTATTTTCTATAACCGGTGATAATTTTAGAGAGATTCCCGCTATCTCGTGAAGAGTAGGTATCTCTTCGTATAGTGTTTTTAATATCGCCCATAATTCATCTTTGCCCTTTACGGTTGGAAGTACTTCTTTTTCCCACACATCCTTATTTGGCATTTTTAACAATAACCATGGTGCAATAGAAATAATATCATTATGTATATCACTACACTGCTGATAAAAAATATCACTCCAGTGTTTAACTTTTTCATTATTTAACCTACCTGATATATTATTTAACTCACCCGCCATAATTTCAATGCGCTTTATACATGAATATATATCTTTAAGCATATGCGCATTACATTCAAGTTCATTACTTAGCTCTTTAAAAAGTATATCAACCCTATCACTGTATTGATTCTGTGATGCTTTTGACTTTTTCACTTCTTCATACAATAAATTTAGCGTATCGTTTAATCCGCTGAACGTTTCTAATGAAAATATTTTTTTATCCTGTATTTCCGACAGTCCCGATTCCAGCACCATTAGATGACCCATTAGGTTTCCGCTATCTACAGTTGAAACATATAAAGGGTGTAGTGGTCTTAAAGTTTTGGTATCATACCAGTTGTAAAAATGATTCCTGTGCTTTTCCAGTTTTTCCATAGTATTAAAAGTATTTTTCGTGCGGTCTAAAAACTGTTTTGTGGAAATGTATCCAAAATCCAATGCGGCTAAATTGCTAAGTAGATATAATCCGATATTTGTAGGAGAGGTTCGGTATGCCACCCTTTCGACCGGTATTTCCTGATAATTATCCGGGGGCAGCCAATTATTCTCAGAAGTTACAAATGTTTCAAAATAATACCAGGTTTTTCTTGACAGCTTCCGTAGGAATAGCAGTTGTTTACTGCTAAGCATGTGCTTATTATAAGTTAACGGACGGCTTAGATACCATACTATTAAAGGAGAAATAAACCACATACCCAACAATACATAAACTATAAATGGTGCATTTATATTGGAATACATAAACCAAACAGATATTGCAGCAGAAATTAATACTGCAAACCACATTTTTTTAACAACTTTAGGTAAATAAACGTTAGTCTGTTTTTTAGCAAAATATGAAGGTATCCATTCAAGCATTTTTTTGTGGGTAAAATATACTTTTTTAAGGGTAAGAATGATTGCGTGTAAACTATAAAATGCTTCATATGGCAATGATACCAACACGAATATTGCCTGAGAAATGCGCACAATTATAGAGCTCAAAATGCTGTTAAAATGTGTTTTTAATGCTATCTCTTTTTGCTTTTTTATTATATCAATGGTAATAGTAAGTAAACTTGGAATAAGTACTACGCTTGCAATAGAAAGTGTAACCAACAGAGGCATAAAAAGTACGGTCCAACCTAATAAAAGCAGCGCCAACATTGATATAGGTATAATACTCCGTCGCAAATTATCCAATATCTTCCATTGAGAAATCATTGAAATCGGATTTTTCACCTTAGAATTATTTAGCCCAGGAACAAGTGGATTAACCCACGATAATATCTGCCAATCACCACGAATCCATCTATGCCTTCTTGCTACATCATCTAAATAACTTGACGGGTGTTTCTCATAAAAGTTTATATCACTTACAATTGCTGTTCTTGCATAACTACCTTCTAAAAGGTCATGGCTCAAAATAAGATTTTTAGGGAAACGGTCCCCGAGAACTTTGGAAAAAATGTCTACATCATAAATACCCTTTCCTATAAAAGAACCTTCTTTAAATACATCCTGATATACATCTGATACAGATTTTGTATACGGGTCAATTCCAGGTTCACCGCTGAATATTTTTACAAACAGTGACTTATTTGCATCCTCCATATTTACGGCTAAACGCGGCTGTAGAATAACATAGCCTTCGCGTATACATTGTCTATCTTCATCATAAACAGCCCGGTTTAGCGGATGAGCGATTGTCCCTATAAGTTTGCTAGCGGACGCAAACGAAATCTGGGTATCCGCATCAAGAGTAATCACATACTTAACCTGCATTAATATGTCAATATTATTTCCAAATATAATTGTTCTTTTATCTTTAAAACCCTGTCCTCTAAGAAAAGAATTCAATTCTTCAAGTTTACCTCTTTTCCTTTCATATCCCATCCAAACACCCTCTTGCGAATTCCATAGCCTGGGTCTATGAAAAAGGTAAAAGATGTCATCCCTATCTTGTTTATATTTATCATTTAATTCCTGAATACCTTCCGTTGCATGATTTAACAAATCTTCATCATCAGGCATTACTTCTTTTGGTGCGTCAGCAAAATCTGTTAATAGCCCGTAATGCAAATGTAATCCTTGATTTGACAGATATTCAATTTCGAGTTTTTCCAGTAATTCTTCTATATTATTTTTATTGTAGATTATAGTTGGAACAACAACTAAAGTACGCATATTTTCCGGTATTTCTTTAGAATAGTCCATCCTAGGTAATACGTGCGGATTTACGAATACTGTTATCAGCCAGTTTATAAGTGCAACAGCAAGATTGCTAAAACAAATAAACATCAATACACCGCTAAAAACAAGAATCCATTCATTTATTACATTCAAATATACATGCCTGAATGCAATCACGGTAAACAAAGACGTAAATGTAAATATTGAACCCAAATAAAATAATAAAGGATATCGTCTGAATACTTTACTTAAATATTTATGAATGGAAAAATGTTTGTGAGTTATACTTTCCAAATAATCCAGTCCATTATCTATCAGATAATAACCGACATGGGACTTCTTGTCGTCAAGACTATTTGTTTTTGCATTATTACCGGCCAATTCAACAACCTTTTGTGCAACTTCGCTTTCTGAGTACCTGCTATTTCTCGATATATTTTCTATAGCATGCCGATAACAATCTCTGGTTTCAAAATCCATTTTATCATATATCTTGCTCGGATCATTTCTGAGAATCAAATTAACCACACTCATTTTCTCGACAAATTCTTTCCAATCTATTGCATTTAATAATCTAAGGCTATTGATACTGTTGCCAATAGACACCTGATCAGAAGCCTGTCGCTTACTTTCTTTATTCATCAATTGTTCTATTTTTGCTCCTTCATATGATAATCTTTGTTCTATCCATGTAATAGGTAAAGCCAAATAAGAACTCTGTCCCTGTAATCTCTGCACAAGTTCAGAAACAAATGCACTGGACATATTAGGATCTGATTTTACAAGATCAGCCATTTCAATAATAAGATTTTTAGGATCTTCTTCCATAACCTTTATAATCCTATCCGCCCAATAATTTGCTCTATTTCTATCTTTCCTGGCGGCATAGATACGAATGGCAACACGCCTTAGATTTTCTATGAGTGATAGACGAAGCATGATTGGAATAGCCCATAATTCGCCAAGATTAAGCAGTTTTTCTTTCTGATAAGATGATATGAAACTATAAAGATTTTCTTTATAAACCCTTCCATCTGAATGCGAAATTAACTCCAACGCTATATCATACACCCTTGGAAATCCTTCTAAAGAACCGTTTATTAAATGTGGAAGTTCTCTGCTGTAGTTTTTAGGAAAGTGTTGTTTGGCAGTACGTATTTGCTCCTCGATAACATAAAAATTGTCTATCAACCATTCAGCAGCCGGAGTAATTCTTGTCTTATTATCAATAACGGTCAACAATAATTCATATACTTTAACTAAAATCTCTTCATTCTCCGCCAATCTAGGCAAAAGATTGTCTTTACCGCGACTAATATCTATTTCATGCCGTTTTGCAAGTGTTTTACCATATTGTTCTAATTGATTAATGCTAAACAATTCTGCCCTTAATGGTTGTTCTATTTTTGTTACAAGATCGTCACTAATAACATGAGTTTTCAATCTTGCAAATTCTCTGCGAATAAAATTAATATCTATTTTCATTTTTACAATCTTTCCTCTTTCTACTTGGTCTAAAAGAACTACTGGGTCACCCCGAATTACCCTGCAATGATTTACGCCCACCTAACAAAAAAGCATCTTAAAGATGCTGTAAATAGATTATAATTCGTTTTGTAATGGTAACTTGTATAATTTATCGTTGGATTTTCTTACGCTTTACAGTCTTGTAATATTAACCGCTTGGTCACCTACCCATTAAAATCAGTAATTAGTTACTACAACTACCAATCACCTATTAGAAATTATACAAAAATATAAGAAATTTGTCAATTTTATCCTGCAGTAAAATATACCACGTTCATTCTTAAAGGATGAAGGTTTTTAACCCGTAGAACTTAGTTAACATCAACATGGTATAGTAAAAATAAAACAACTACCGATAGGTACGTTATCTTCTACCCAAATTTTTCCGCCATGCTTTTCAATAATAGCTTTGGAAATTGCTAAACCTAATCCTGTACCAAGTTCCAATCTTGAGATATGACTGTCTACTCTATAAAATTTTTCAAAGATTATTTCCTTTTCTTCATTTGCTATTCCTTGTCCTTGATCACATATTATTATCTGTGTTTCATCTAATTTTCTTTTAAGAATAACCTTTATAACAGATTTCAAAGGAGAATATTTTATAGCATTTCCTATAATATTTTGTAAAACCTGTCTTATCCTGTCTTGATCAATTACAATTTCACATAAATTATTTTCAAATTCTTTTATAAATTGTATTTCCTTTGCATTAAATTTAAACATCTCAACTGTTTTATTAATAAGTTTTTTAATGTCTGTATTCTGTTTTTTTAATCCAAATTTTCCTTCTTCTATATTTGATATATCAAGAAAATCCGAAATCAATCTGCCTAATCTGCGAGACTCTTCCTGAATGTATCCTATGAAAGTTTCCTTTTGTTCTTCTGTCAATTTAAGTTTTTTGTTTACAAGTGAATCTGCAAAACCCATTATTGACGTTAATGGAGTTTTCAAATCATGGGCGACCATGGAAACAAACTCTGATTTCTTTTTGTCAATTTTTTGTAATTCAAAATTCTTTTCTTTCAATATTTCTTCCACATGTTTACGTTCTATGGCATATCTTATGCTTCGAATCAGCAGATTATCGCTTATTTGCCCTTTAACCAGATAATCCGCAGCACTTTTTTTAATTGCTTCCATTCCGATATTCTCATCATCAAGACCAGTTAAAACAATTATAGGATACCGCGGTTTTTGTTGAACAATTTTCTCTAAACCTTCCAATCCGCGGCTGTCAGGCAAATTTAAATCCAAAAGAATAACATCAAACTTTTTTTCACCCAATATTTTTAATGCATCTTTAAGCAAACTCACATGACTTAAAATAAAAGTTTGATTTAAATGTCCGGTTAACATATCAGAAATTAATTTGATATCACCGGGATTATCTTCAATTATAAGAATATTTAAGCAATTACTTTTCATATTTTTACACTTACTTATTTTAAGTTTTCGGTGGTAGTTTGACTATAGTAAGCCAAAATTCCTGAATAACTTTTGCTACTTTCATAAATTGATTTAAATCCACCGGCTTGGTTATATAACAATTAGCATGTAAATTGTATGTCTTCAAGATATCTTCTTCAGATTTAGAAACGGTCAAAATAACTACCGGTATAGTTTTTAGAGAATCGTCGCTTTTAATCTCTTTTAATACTTCGCGACCATCCTTTTTGGGCAAATTGAGGTCCAATAAAATAAGATCGGGACGAACCGTATTTGTATATTTACCCTCCTTACGAAGATAAGCCATTGCCTCTACACCATCGGGCACAACATTAATATTATTAAATATCTTATCTTCTTTTAGTGCCTCAGTTGTTAAGCGTACATCTGCTGGATTATCTTCCACTAACAAAATATCAATCGGCTGAAAACAATTTGAATTATTCATATTTTGTTCCTCCTTAAAGTATTTGGTAATGTCAAAAATGACATATTATTGAAAAATTTGGTTTTGAACGATATAGATGTTTTTAGCCGAATAAATCGTTAAAAAATTGGTATGTTTGACGAGCGTAGCGAGGAGTTTACCAATTTTCGGTTTATGAGGCGTCAATCTGATTTAAGAAATCAGCATCGTCTAGTGAAAAACCATGATTTTTCATAATATTTTTGACATTACCAAGTATTTAGACTGGTGTAGGAATCGTAAAATAAAAAGTGGACCCCTTTCCATATTCCGATTCTACCCAAATTTTTCCGCCTAACGTCTCAACAATTTTTCTGCATATTGAAAGTCCTATACCTGTACCGGAATATTCATGTCTTGCGTGCAGACGCTGAAAAATCAAAAATATACGATCTTTATATTGAGGTTCTATACCTATCCCATTATCTTTTATTACAAACAACCATTCATTACTCCGTTTTTTTGCACCCACATGGATGCGAGGTGATTCTTTTGAGCGGAATTTTATTGCATTACCTATTAAATTTTGAAATAGTTGAATAAAATTGCTTTCATTTCCCAGCAACCGTGGTAATTCATCATTGGTAATAATCGCCTCATTTTGTTCTATAGATATACGCATGCTATTTATTACCTTACCCAAGACTGAGTTGCAATCCACTTCAACCGCAGATTTTTTACTATCGATACGAGCATATGCTAATAAATCATTTATCAATTTTTGCATCCGTTTAGCACCGTCAACTATGAAATCAATAAATTCATTAGCATCTTTGTCCAGTTTATTCTTATAGCGATGTTCAAGAAGCTGAGAATAACTCGCCATCATTCTTAAAGGCTCTTGTAAGTCATGCGAGGCAACATATGCAAACTGTTCAAGATTTTCATTTGAATGTTTAAGTTCCACCTCGGCTTTTTTACGTTCGGTAACATCCTGCACCATTCCGACCGAGCGTATAATTTTGCCGGACTCATCCCTAAAATGTTCACATTTTTCATGGACAAATCTGATTTCACCGGTTGACTTTCTTATAATCCTGTGCTCAATCTCATAATTATCCTTTCCTTCTCGCAATGAACTGGAATATGCATAGTCAACTGCTACTCTATCATCAGGATGTATCATCTCAAGAAATGCCTGATATGTAGCAGCAAATTCTTGTGGTTTAAGACCAAAAATTCTGTATACTTCATCTGACCAAGATAACTTATTGTTTGTAATATCTAATTCCCAACTACCAAGATGAGAAATCTCCTGAGCCAGATTTAGCCGTTGCTCGCTTTCCTGTAATATTATTTCTGTTCTTTTACGTTCCGTGATGTCTTGAAAAACCGTTGCAAATTTACCTTTACCCGGAGAAAATACAGATATACTAAAGTGTTTTTCCATCGGAGTAAAATAAGTCTCAAACGATTCCGGATTTCCGGAAGCAGCTACTCTTGCATAAACATCCAAATAAGGCGGCTTACCGGTACCATAAAGTTTTGAGGCTTTTTTTCCTATTGCAATTTCTTTTGTTAAACCTGTTATAGAACTGAATGCGGGATTCACATCCGTTATAATATAATCAACTACCTTACCTGTTTCATCGTATACTACATCGTGAAGAACAACTCCTTCAGTCATAGAAGCATATAAATTTAAAAGTTTTTCTTCTATTTGTCTTCGTTCTTTGATTTCCGATTCAAGTCGGATGTTAATATCTTTAAGTTGTAAAGTACGCTCTTCAACTCGTTGTTCTAACATCTCATTTGTTTGTTTAATTATCTCTTTTGCCTGTTTTTGTTCAGTAATATCTATACCCATCTCTAAAATAAGAGACGAACCATCTGCATCAATGAAAGGGAAATCATAAATATCATAATTATGGTTATCAGGTCCAAGCCATTCCCAATGATGTGGTTTATTATTTTTAAGGACTTTAAAAGTTTCACAGTTCTCACAAGGTTCATTCCGTTTAAAAAGATATTCGTAACAACGTTTACCACCCGACTTTCCAAATCGTTCTTCAAAAAATCTATTAGCAAATGTTACATGATAATCGGTTGTAATTAGCACAACATAGGCTGGTAACATATCAAGAACTTCATTAAACCTTTTACGTTCAAATTCAAGAGCTTTATGATGTTTCTTTAAATCTATCGTCATCTTGTCAAACGCTCTTGATAGTTGCCCTATTTCATCTTTTTGTTTGGTTCCCACACTATAGTCCATATCTCCACTTCCGATTATTTCTGCTCCTTCAGAAAGTTTCTTTATTGGTTTAGAAAATGTCTGGGCGATAAAAAAAACAATTATACTACCTAAAATAAAAGTAACAATTAAAATCACAACCGTCAAATTCCTTAAATTTGTAGCATCGGCAAATGCTTCTCGCATATCAATTTTAGATACTATACCCCAATTCAGTAAGGGAATATGTCGCCATGCAGCTATGACTTTTTTATCTCGGTAATCAACTGAACGTCCTACCCCGCTTCTTCCTTGAACCGCCTCTTGAATAGGAAGCCCTATTTTTTCTCCAAT
>DMMW01000051.1:20890-22724 GCA_003452965.1 Elusimicrobiota bacterium | reverse complement strand
AGTCATTTAACGGTGCAGTAATCAACATCCCCAATTTATCGTTGTTTACCTTATTAAAAAAAACATCAGAAAAATAAATTTTATTTCTTCCTTCTTTAAATGCCGTTTGTTGTGTATCAGGAAGGTTACTTAAAAAATCTTTTGGAGAGTGCTTTGGATTACTTACATATACGACTTTGCCTTTTGAATCAACAAGCATAATATCGGATAGTTTCAAAGCGGTTTGCATTTTTTGTAATTGTCTATCAAGCGTCTTTCTTGCATCAATAAATTCCTGGGCAGTTGGATTATTAGCAAATTGATTCAATATAGGCAGATTATTTTTAAGATTGTAAAAATTCTGTGCCATCTCCATATTTGATTTTAATCCCAAAAAATACGCTTCTATTCTATCCGACTTGTAAATAACAAGTTCTTCTAACATAGACATCCGATGCGTTTCCAACGACCTTTTATAATTACCAAAAGTTAAAATGCCAACAATAAGCATAGGAATCAATGCAACCACAAGAAACATCATAGTAAGTTTTAATCTTATAGACATATTAATATATTCTCAGTATTATAAACTATTTAGATGCTTTTTTTATTTTAGCCATTCATCCAGATTTTCTGCAACAAATTTATCGTCATTCAGATGCGGATATGCCTTGTATACCCTATCTATTTCTTTCGCTTGCCCAGGTGATAAATCCAAATTTTTATCCAGGCACCAACGGCCTGAAAGCAAACCTTGTCTTCTTAAAATTTCATGTATACCCGGAACACAGCCCCTGAATTTATTTGCAGCGTCAAACATCGCGGAATTAGAATCTGTTATTTGAATACCTTTGGTAATTAAACCTGCAGGAACTGATTTATCGGATGTTTTGACTTTTTTTGTTTCCTTTAAAAGTTCAACGGCTTTTTTTGTCCAGATTGCCCAGTGCCCAAGCAAACCACCCACAATTGTTAATTTTTTGCCGCTAAATTCATATTGCGTTATTAGGTCGTTTACAATATTATCGTCATTTCCAGTATATAAAGCAATGTCGGTTCTGCCGGTTTCCGCAACAGCCCTGATTACATCTATTGTTTGATATCTGTTAAACGGCGCCAACTTTATGGCAATTACATTTTCTATTTTTAAAAACTTAGTCCAGAAATCAAAACCAAGTATTCTACCGCCTATGCTCGGCTGTAAATAAAAACCAAAAACAGGAATCACCTTTGCGATTTGTTTACAATGCTCAATTATTTCATTGGTTGTTTCCTTTTGAAATGCTGATAATGACAACAACCCTGCATTATAGCCGAGATTTTTAGCAAAGTTTGCCTCAGAAACCGCCTGTTTTGTTTTCCCACAAATACCTGCAATTTTGATTAGATTTTTGTTAAACTCATTTACAGTTTCGGAAGCTAATTCAAGCACTGGTTTATATAGCCCGGCTTTTTCTTCGTGAATTTCAAATTGTGTTGTATGAACACCGACAGCTATACCACCAGCACCTGCTGAAACATAATAACGTGTTAAAGCTCGCTGTCTTTTTTCATCTAATTTCCTACTTTTGTCTAGTGCTAATGGGTGAGCAGGAATAACCAGTCCTTCTTTTAATAATTTTAAAATTTCATTTGATTTTTTCATTTAGAATTTTCCATCCCTTGTCTGAAAATGAGTAGGTTTACTTAATGTTGTGCCTTCTATTTTAACCCAGTGTGCCACCCATTGTATCATCTGTTCAACCGATATTTTTGGTTGTTTAAACAATTTATGACATTTTTCAGTATTACTTAATAATGCAGTTCTTGACTCTTTACTTTTATAAATTGGTTTTTTATTAAATATCTTTCCGAA
>DMMW01000051.1:11009-20727 GCA_003452965.1 Elusimicrobiota bacterium | reverse complement strand
GCAGGACTCTTGCAGATATCAAACGATTGGACCGTAATATTATTTGCATCACCTTGCCAGATTACATTTGCATAACCCATACTTAAATCTAACGCTTTTTTATTGTAAACCTTCTGTGCAATATCTAATAAAACCCCATACCGCAATTCATTTGCATAATTTAATCTTATTAATACAATTGGTGTTTTGTATTTAGAAGAAAAATATTGGAATATCCTTTCTCTACCCAGACATGACTGCGCATATTCACCAAGCGGTCCCGGTATATCTGTTTCTTTTGAACCTTTTGAATTAACCGGCATCATCGAATAAACATTGCCTGTGGAAAATGCAACTATCTTTGAATTTCTATATTTTTTTGCAATAATAGCAGGTAAATAACAGTTAATAGCCCATGTTAAATATTCATTACCGGTTGAACCGAACTTCATACCCGCCATAAATATTACATTTGAAACATCTGGAAGCTTTTTAACGGCTTTTTCATCCAACAAATCACATGTTATTGTTTTAATACCGAGATTTTCTAATTCCTTTTTTATTTTAGAAGAAGAAAATCTTGCAACCCCAATGACCTTCTTATTAACGCCCGCCTCATTTACCGCCTGCTTAATTAATTTTGCCAGCGTAGGTCCCATTTTTCCAGATATACCAAGAATAATTATATCACCTTTAAGTTTTGAAATAGTTTTTATTGTCTCGGATGACGGTCTTGATAAAACTTTTTCAAGTTCCTGTTCAGTTTCGATAAGAGGTAACGTGTTTTTATTCATAAAAAAAACCCATTCAAGTTGGGTATATTTTAAATAAAATTGATTACTTACAACTAAAAATAGAAAATCGACTGCAATAGATATCTTTACCCATTACTCAATTACTCTGTTATTTTTTATAATGTTAAAAATGGCGGGGACGATCCCGATGATTCGGGACGATCTCTGCCTTGATCCCGAGCATCGGGATTAACCAGGCTACACATACTTTGAATAATAACTACTAACTATTACTCGGGGACGACGGGATTTGAACCCGCGATCTCTGCCTTGACAGGGCAGCATGTTAACCAGGCTACACCACGTCCCCAAAAGAGAGAATAGAAAGTTAAAAGCTAAAATTATAATAAAGTCTTTATACCTTTATTTTGATTCTTATTTCAGGTCAAGTCTTTAACCTGATTCTTTTGTCAATTTTTATTTATACTTTTTATTTTAACTTTCCTCTATAAATTGGGCGATGCAGGGATTGAACCTGCGACTTCCACCTTGTAAGGGTGGCACTCTCCCTCTGAGTTAATCGCCCCTATAACCTATTACCTATTACCTATTACCTATAACCTATTACTTATTACCTATTTGTTATATGTTATAAGCCATTAGTTATAAGTTGTTACTTATGCCCCCAGCCAGAGTTGAACTGGCGCTACCACCTTGAAAGGGTGGTGACCTAACCGCTAGTCCATGGGGGCGTGTGTGACATAAAATTATACAAAATACAACATAAAAGTCAATAAAAAAATTTAAAGGGGTCACACCTATTTATTCTGTGATTTTGAACATAACAAAAGATGAAAATGATTGGCCATAAGACAATATGATCCAATGGCAACTTTATTTTCATTTGAGTATTCTTTCAACTTAAAGAGAAAATAATCTTTATCTTTTCTATCAGAAAATATTTTTTGTCTATTATTACCTCGCAATAATAAATAGGTGTGACCCCTTTATTTTAGTTTTAGCATTTTAAATGGTACTTTGTAAACTTCACCGGTACCTTCGGAAGTAAGAAAAAGATTGTCCGAGGTCATACTTAGTCCTGAAATTTTTCTTGACTGAATCGCATTTGAACCAAAAGCTGGTATTTCATATGTGGAAATCTGGCTGATTTTTTTCTTTTTTTCATCTAAAAAATATCTGTGAACTTTATCGGTATCTGCATCAGCAATAAATACATTCTTTCCTTTTATATAAAGCCCTACCGGATTAGGATTAGAAATATCTGCAGAATATATAATGCTCAGGTCTTTATCTTTCTTATGCTTATATATTTTATCTTCTACTGAATCGCAAGTCCATAAAAATTTACCTGAATCATAAATTGCTGATGGATTAGAAGCGGGACTCTGAAAGCTTCCGATAATTTTTAAAGAATTCTTTTCTAATTGAAATATCTTTTTCGAAAATGCATCACAAAGCCAAAGAATTTTTTTATTGGATGATATACTTACAGGATGAATATCTGTTAGTTTTTGTGATTTAACAAGTGTTAAACGGGAATCCAACTTGTGTTTATATAGCGTTTGTGAGAACCAATCGCAAATCCATAACTCAGCATCTGAAATAGTAATACCTGAAGGATGTATTGAAGGTATGGAAAAATATGCTATGGTTGGTTTAGGCGGTTTATAATATACAACAGTCAAAGCGAATATTAAAATACCTATGAATCCGACCGCGGAATATCTTAAAACTTTTTTTATTGGTATATATTTTTTAACTTTTAGTTCTTTATCTTTATTACCTGCTAAAAGATCCTGCAAAGCTTCTTTTGCATCAACATAGTGAGGGTTTATATCCAATGCAATCTTATACTCTCTTGCCGCATTACCGTACAGATTAATCTTTTCGTATGTTTTGGCTAAATCATAGTGTATATTGGCAAATTCATACGAAAATTTTAATGCCCTCGCAAACTCATCAACCGCTTCTTCGTACATACCTGCGGTAATATATGCTTTTGCTAAATAATAATGTTTATTAGTATTTTTTATTTTATCCATATGTTATAAATCAATAAAAATTAAAATTTAAAGTTAAAATTAAGTCTTCAAGTATTAACGAACCAACAATATTTTAACTGTCGTTCCTTTATCTTCCTGGCTGATAATATCAAACCGACCGTTGTAAATATTTAAAATTTTGCGTACTCTTGTTAAGCCAAAACCGAAACCGTTTTTTTTCTTAGTTGAAAAGAAAGGTCTTGAAACTTTGGGTATTAAATGTAATGGTATACCTCGCCCGGTATCAAAAATTTCTATCAAAATATTTTTATTTATAATACTTATATTCACATCTATTGAGCCGCCTTTTGGCATCGCATCATAAGAATTCCTGAGTAGTTCAGTAAAAACCATTTTTAAATGATCTTTGAAAAAAGGAATTTCAGGAATATCTTTTACAGAATTTTTTGTTATTTGAATATTCCTTTCTGATAATATCTCTTTAAATTCCGTAATTACATCGTCAAACAAAATATCAGGATTTGTTTTTTCTTCTTCTTTTTTTATGGCTTCTGAAAACCATGAAAGCTCATCGGATAATTGTACCATCCATTCCATATGTTCAAGTAAAGATGCAATGATTTTTTTGGCTTTTCTACCTATGCATATTTCGGATAAAACTCTTATAAGCCCATCTACGTTTCCAACATCTTTTCTTAGAAATCTTACAAATTCAGAAATTAATATCGACTCTTCACTGTTTTTGTCGTTTTCCGCAGACAGAACATTCTCTACGCTTTCTTTTCTTATTGACTCAATTTCAGAAACATTACTTTTTATTAGATTTCTTTTTTCTTCCTCAAGATTTCCTATTGTTGTATTGGCGTTTACGACATTTTTTTCAAATTCGGATATTTTTTCCTGAAGTTCTTTTATAATAATAGTCTGTTCAAGTATTTTATCCTTTAATTCTTTTTTTTCTGAATTGCTTTTCTTCTTCTCATCATTCAATTGATGCTGCAATTCTACAAATTTTGCTCTCCAGTAATCGGTTAGTGATTTCATGGTATTATCAGCCGTTCACCCACAACCGGCATTCCCCTTTCAATTTTATTTTTATTAGCATTATAAACATCCTGCCATCTATCCGGCGTTCCATAGTATTTCTGAGAAACCGACTTGAGGGTATCGCCTTTCTCAACCAGATGATAAGTTATTTTTTTCGGTGGCGGACGATATTCTAATCTGCGTTTTTCTAATTCAAGTTGTTCCTTTTGTTTCTGAATTTCATCTAACTGAATCTTGATTTTTTCTGCTTCAGTAGATGTTGTCGTGTAATTCTCCTCGCTTACTTTAAGATTTTCTTGCAACCCCTGCTTTTCTTCCTCTAAATTAGCAATTTTTTCTTCCAAGTCTTTTGTAAAAGGATCGTTAAGTTCTTTCCCGAATAAAAATACTATAGAAATGCGGTGACTGCCCATAATATCTTTTATACCCATTAAAGGTAATTGAAAAGCATAGTCAATTTTAAGCGGATCCGGTAAAAATGACAGACCCAAAGCTACTCCTAAATAATCCGTTGTATATTCAATACCTTCTCTCATAAAAAATTTATCCTTAAAATACGATTTTTCCGCTCCTATCATATACCTTAAATACTGTTTTCTTTGTTTTTCTATATCAAAGCATAAAGAGCCGATTTTTGCACGAGTACTAAATCCCAACCTAACCCTTATAGGCAATAATACCAATTCATTAAGTCCTACGTTTGGTTCATTCAAGTTAAATGCAGCAAATCCTATAGAAAACTTTTTTGCTGCCCTTATAAATAATCCGATATCACTTGAAAATGATGTTCTTGACTTTCTATTAAATACAGGATCAATTTCTGTGTATGAATCACTACCATATTTTATTTTCAAAACTTTAAAGTTAGTTCCTAATGATAACTTTCTGGAAATATCCTTTGAATAACTTAGAGCTGCTATATTCTCACTATATGCCGACATAACACGAAAGTCTGACAATGAAATTGCAAAGGATTCTCGTCCCCTTAGCGGATGCAAATAAGCTAAAAAACTTTCCGATATGTTGCTTTTATCATCTATACCTATAAACGGCTTGCCATAATATGTGATTAATTCACCATGTCTTACTTCTGAAAGCCCCGCAGGATTGTAAAATATGCCCTGAACATCATCAGAAATTGCTGTGTAAGCGTTTCCCATCCCATATGGACGAGCACCTGAAAATGTATTTTCAAATGCCGAATACAAATCACATACCGCGTACATCAATACGAAATATTGTATAATAAATACGGTAATTATTTTATTCATATGTTCAATTTGAAATCTGTAATTGGTTTTTCTATCTGGCCACTATTATCGTTCCGTTAAGTACATATTTTCCATTCTTCAGTTGATAAATATAAACACCCGGTAATACAACCTTCCCAGCCGCATCTTTGCCGTCCCAAATAAACCATGAAAAATCCTTTTGGGTCATATCAGCCACTTTTCTTCCGGACATATCAAAAATTTCTGCATCGATACTTTCGTCGCTAATACCTGCAAAAGTCAGATTCATTTCATCGTTTATGCCGTCATTATTCGGCGTAAATATTTTTGAAGGAAATGCCGAAATAAGTTTTAATTTTGATGTCTGGATATTACCGGTATAGAACTTACCCAGCTTTTTTGTTTGTATCGTTATACTATTACCTATTCTACCGCCCAGAGCGACATATTCTATACCATTATACCAATATATACAATCATCGTTTGTTTCAAAAGTGATTTTTACAGGTGAAGTGAACTCAAAATTGCCTACATCACTTAAATTAGAAGAATGAATTGTTTTTATTTCATATATATTCCCTGTTTTTGTTATTGATATTATTTTATTTTCAAGTAAATTTTGTGCTGTTTGAGGAATTTCTATTAGCAAATCCCTCCCGTTTGAAACTAATATCTGCTTTGTTTCATCGGGATTTACCGATACTGAATTGGCACTTTCGTTTCCAAACTCATCAATAGCACGAATGGTTGTCCAATATCCGCTTACACTTATAGTTGATGTTAGCGTGGTATAACCGACAAATGTCGTTATAGTACCGATATTTTTTACATCGGTTGAACGATATATTTTATATTTTAAAAAATCTTTAATAGATGCCCCATCTTCATCCAATAAAACCGAATCCCACGAAATAGAATTATCCGTTAATTTTATATTTGCCGGTGCTGACGGTAAAACCGGTTTTACATAAAAAGAATTGGTTTCCGTTGAAAAAACGCTCGCGGGTACAATATAATCATCTGTTACTGCAACTTTCCAATAATATGTCAAAGATTCGGTTAAATTAGTTGTGAAAGTATAAGACGTATCCGTAAGATTAGATATTGTTTGATATGATGAAAAGTTGGAATAAGAAGAATAATAAACCGTATATTTAATTGTCCAAGGCGGATCGGGATCGCTTGATGCATACCATGTAAGTTTTGGTCTTTTTAAAACATTCTCATTATTTGGAGAAACAAGATTAAAACTTGCAGGAGGCGAATTTGAAGTATTTATATGAATAATCCTACTACCATTTGAATATGTTATTCCCTCATCAATATCTATGGCTTTGGCACGCCAGTAATATGTTTTATCATCGGGTAAAGCTTCTATTAATGTATATGAAGAATATAAAATCCCTATAGGTGACTGCACAAAAGATAAAAAATCACTAGATTCAGATATTTGTAACCCATACGAATGTATACCGGCGTTATCTGGATCTGTAGATTCCTCCCAATCGAAAGTCGGTTTAGCTGTTGTTAAAATTGAATTGTTTGCAGGTGATGAAAGGCCAAATACTGTAGGCGATATATTTACAGGTATACTTGATGCTTTTGGTGATGTTATATCAATATCAGACCATCCATTTTCGTTTTCATCCCTGATTTTTATAGCAAAATAGTATGTTGAACCTAAAAATAATCCTGTTAATGTATAACTTTGATTTGAACCCGCTATCATAGATGATGTAACTAAAATTCTATACGGATAGCCAGAGGAAGCGGTATCCCATTCTGATTCACTCGTTATATTTCCAGATAATGAACATCTTATTTCAAATGCACCATTTGTTATATCTCCTACATCACCATCATCGCCAGGTGATGTCCAGTTAACCGTTATTGTTTTGTAACCTGCAGATATTGACAGATTATTTACCGGTGAGGGAGGAATTAACTTTACAAGACAGGAATTGTTGATGTTAATAGTGCCATCTAAAGTACTCCAAGTACCGCTGTTAGGAACCTCATCAGATGCTCTTAATGCAAAATAAAGTCTCCGCCCGTTATAATTAGTTAAAGAAACCAATGTCCTTGTTTCTACTTGACCTCCATTTACAAAATCTGTCCAATTGTGCGAATATATCTTAACATTTTTAACAGAAAAATCATTAAAATCTGTTATATCATTTATTTGGACTTCTGCATATCTTACTGAGTATCCTGAAACAGTACCTAATGGATCATCACCATCATCACCGGGAGCTGTCCATATAAGAATAACTTCACCTTCATTATTACCGGATAATGCAGTCAAATCAGATATACCACCAGGCGGTACAGCAGGCGTTGGCTCTGCTGCATAAATAATAGGAATATTAAATAAAACAAACAATAATAGAACTTTAGAAATTACATTGATAATATATTTGTTCATATCTTTATACAGGTGAATTTAACCAATCCCAAAATCTTGTTAATATAGAATCCTTATTTTCTTTCTTATTATCATTAACATTGCCGGCATTAAAATTATCTTTATCTATGTTTTGTTGGACAATCTCTTCTTTACTTTTTAAATTTTCATTTAACATTTCAATTTCTTTATTTAATTCTTGAATTTCAATAAAATGCTGTTTTTTTGTTTCTATAAGCATTTTTTCTATAGCCTCTTTTTCATTATTGTATTTTACCTCTATATCCTTCATTTTTTTTGAAAATTCCGACTCTATATCACCTTTTTGCTTATTCATTCTTAATTCCATATCTTGTTGAATTAATAATATCTTATCATCCTTTTTTTTGCTTTCCGCATTAACCATTAAAATATCGCGGTTAAATTGCTCTTTAATTACTCCCAATTGCTTAACGGCATTTTTTAATACTTCAATTTCTTTTTCTTTTTCCCTTAATACATTTTTATCGGCGATGCTACTTTGAGCTGTCTGCTTTAACTTATTCTCCATTTCTGCTTCTGCCTCTTCCATTTGTTTTCTTAATGTACTTATTTGTCTGTTCTTAGCATCAATCATTTCATCAAATCTACGTTTCTCGGTATTTATCCGTTCTGTGAGCATATTTTCGTTACTTTTAAGTTTGTACTCCAACGCTTCCAGCTCGGCTTTCTTGAACATTATTTTTTTTGTTTCTTCCGATGAATATTCATTCTTTTTTGCAATAGTATCAATCCATTCCTTTTTCTCTTCCATCCATCTATTTCTAATTGCATCTGTTTCATTTTTTAAAACGTTAATCTCATTTCTTAATGCCAATACTTTTTCTTCACTTTCAACAGTAATGGCTCTTAACTCTGCTTGATGTATTTTTTCTATACTTGATATTTCCATTTCTTTTTTTGTGTTTAAATCTATTTTCTCTTTCTCAAATTCATTTACCTTTGCAGACAATTCTTTTGAAAATCTCTCCCGTTCATTTAAAAGATCATTTGACAATCTATCTATCATCATCTTCAAATTATTTTCATTTTTAATCATTTCAGAAACTCTATTTTCATAATTGCTCTTAAGTAATGATATTTCCTGTTCCTTATTTGATATTAATGCGATATATTTATCGCTTTCCTCTTTCCACCTGTCGTTTTTTAATCTTAATTCGGATGTAATTTCTGCTATTTTATTTTCAAGCCGCGTTTTTTCTAAGTCTAATTTGCTTGCCCAATTATTATTTAATCTCTCAGCACTTACTTTTATCTCCTGTTCCAAGTTTCTTTTTTCAAGTTCTATTTGTGTTATTTTGTTTTTATAATCTTTTTCAAGTTCTGATAATTTTGCTTTGGAAATATTCTCTTTTTCATCCAAACTCCTTTCTAATTCACTCTTTCTACTTTGATGCTCTCTTGTGATATTTGCAATTTTTTCTTCAAGATGCATCTTTTCCGACAGCAATTTATCAGCCCAGTTTCTTTCTATGCTCTCGATTCTATTTTTGGATTCCTGTTGCAATAAAACCCGCTCAGATTCATATTGTTTAATTTTTACATCATATTCATTTTTAATGCTTTCGATTTTTTGTTTCCATTCAGCGTCCCTTAAATTTACATTTTTTTCATATTCATTTATTTTTTTCTCAATAGCAATCTGAGAATCCTTCTCTAATTCCTTTTTGGAATTACTCAATTCTTCAATTTTCTGTTTATATTCCTGCCCTTGCTTTTCATTCTCCTGTTCATATTTCTCTTTTAATAAATCAATTTCTTTAAGATGTTCCTTTTCAATAAGTTCAATGCGACCTCTAAAATCTTGTTCAATCTTATTTTTTTCATCCAACGATATTGACAACCGCTTTGTATATTCATTATTCAATATTTCTATTTCATTTCTAAACTTCATCTCCATTTTTACATTTTCGTTTAGAGCATCCGCAATATTTTTTTCGTATTGTGCGCGTATTGTTAATTCTTTCTTTTCGTAATCCGCATTAATAACAGATATTTCCTCTTCTTTTTCTATCAAGTTTTCTTCATAAATTTCCTTTTGTCTCTTAAGTTCGTCCTGTAAAGAAGCTTTAATTGAAATAATCTCCATATCTTTTTCTGAAATTGATTTTACATATCTTACTTTCTCATTTGACAAAAACTGGTTTTGTTGATTAATCTCCCCTTTCAATCTCTCAATATCCCTTTGATAATTATTATTCAATTCGGTTATTTTATTATTTAATTCATGTTCAACTTTTTGTTGATGCACATCCTTCA
>DMMW01000051.1:0-10800 GCA_003452965.1 Elusimicrobiota bacterium | reverse complement strand
TCTTTTCATTTTGTATAATATTTATTTTTTGGTTATATTCTTCGCCGATTCTTTCTACATTCCGCCTTAATTCTGCCTCAATCCGATTTTTGTCATTTACGTTCTGAACTGATTGTTTTTCAAATTCTGTTTTCAGCAATTCTTCTCTTTCTGCAAATTGTTTCCTAAGTGCTGCTATTTCATCATCTTTGAATTTCATTTTTTCTGAAGCTATTTTTTTCTCCGATTCAATCTGGGAACTCATAGTTTCAATTTTACCTTCCAAAGTAGGAAGCATCGTTTTAGCCTGATTTAATTTATTTTCATATTCTGACTTAATATTAGCAACATCTAACAGTAACTTTGCTTTTGCGGATGTAAGTTCATTTTGAAGAGCAGAGATATTTTTACTAAAGTTTTCCTTTTCGTGTTCTATTTTCGAGGTAAGCAGATTTATTTCATTCTGTTTCTTAATCATTTTATCCGCATATTCCCGTGTTAAGCGATCCTTTTCAAATTCCGCATGTTTTATAAGCGCTTCCTTTTCGGATTGGAGATTCTCAATTTTCCCGGTAAGGTCTTTTTCTTTTTGTGATGATTTAAAATAAACATCAGTAAGTTTTTCTTCATACTGCTTTTGTAATGATAAAACCTTTTCCGAAAGATTTGCTTCCATCTTTATTTTAATTGCTTCAATTTCCCTTTCAGCATTAGCACGAATATTTTTTAATTGTACATCTTTCATTGCAGTTTCAAGTTTCATGGTTGTAACTTCTTCTTCTTTTGATTTTAACGCCTGGAGAAACACCTTTTCCCGTGCTTCTTCTAATTTTGTTTCAAGCTCTTTTAATGACATTTCAAGTTTTAATTTTTCCGTATGCATCTCGGCATCTCTTTTTGCTCTTTCTTCTTCTTCTTTTAATTGACGAGTTGCAAATTCATCTAATAATGATTGTGAATCCCTATTCAAAAAAGTTGCCTTTTCTTCCCACATCTGTCGTTCTATTTCATGATTTTTCTGAATTTCCTCAAGCATCTTAACCAAATTATTTCTTGTTTGTTCCATTCCTTGAAACTTCATTTCATAATCGGTATTTGCAGTAACTAAAGAAGTATTTTGAGGCGATAATACGGTGTTAAATTCTAATGACGGTTCATTTTGAATGTCTTGGGGAAGATCTGGTATATGTTGAGGTAGTATCGGTAAATTACCGGGAAGCGGCGGCAAAGGACCATTTGAATTATCTTTTTTTTCTTCGCTCATTTTTCCTCCATTGCCACGCCGTAATTCACCAAAACATAGGCAGGCTTGTTTAAAAGGCGATGTTTCCTTTTCTTATTATTTTGAAGAAATTCTTTTTTGCTTTTCCGAATTCAGCCAATCCCTAAGCTGAGTATTTGACGAATTTATTGATAAAGATTTTTCATATGCTTTTAAAGCTTCCTCTATTCTGCCTTTTGAATACAAACAGCTCCCTAAATACTGCCATGCCTGCCAGAAATTTTGATTATATTCTACAGAACGCTGAAAAAAATGTATAGCATCATCAAGTTTACTTGAAGAATACGCTGTTATACCCGCATTATAGTATTCAATCGCTCTTTGCGGCGATTCACCGGGACGTTGAGTTTGCGGTTGACCGGTTTGTTGCTGTGTTTGTTGGGACTTATATTCATCCCCGATGTCAAGTTTCTGAAGCCGTCCTTCAATCTCTATACCTTTTCTACCATCAGCAGTTTCCTCTTTTTTAATAACGATCTTCCTTTCTTTTTCCATTTTTTGTACTGTTTTTTCTATTTCGCGCTGTATTTCTTCTATTTGTTGTTGTGTAACCGGACGCCCAAAATCCATTTCTTCTTTTAACAGTAACCGTCCGCCTTCCGACATATTAGTCATTACTTTTTGCATAACAATATCAGCGTTTGGACCTTTTAGTGCAACCGCTAATTGGTCCATTTTTACCTCTCGTAATATAAACTGAACCGTAAGGTCCGGAAGATTAGCCAAATCCTCGAACATAAATATGCTTTCTTTCACTCTTTTTGCAAGACGAGGAGATTGTTTTTCTAAAGCATCCAACATTTCTTTTCTTACCCTATTGTCAACCTGTTCAATTATCTTGATAAACGCATCTATGCCGCCTACAAGGAAATCAATTTTTTTCTTAATACTATCGTGAATCTTAGATACATCTTCTTCAGATGTAAGTCTTACATTGACTAAGCAAAGAGCAACCTGCATCTGCACATCCGAAGATATAGAATCAATTATAGAAGCAGAAAGTTCAGGTTCAAGATATGTAACTATAACAGCAATTGCTTCGGGAGTTTCTTCCTGTATAAGATAAAGAAGATTTTTCAAATTGTCCTTATTTATATATTCAAACGGCTTTTCCCTGTTTTTTCTTTTTTCATTTTCACCTTCTTTTAATGTGACTGTACCGGCTTCGCCTCCGGCGCCTACACCAATACCACCGCCACCCCCACCGCCACCCCCACTTCCACTCGTTTCACCTTTAGATTCCGTTTTCTGCAATACGGTAAATTCGCCTCCACCTTTTCTGCCTTCTCTGATAGCTGCCGCAAATGATTGAAGCACATTCTGAAGCGGTCCTATTATAATTATCAGAAATATTAAGCCTAATACAAGAGGAATTAATGCTGAAGGTTTTAAAAACGGAGTCCAAAAATTAGAAGCTTGTGATGAAAATGCTGCTTTTTTAACTATAAGTTCAAATTTGGATTTATTACCTACATCACCTCCGATGGATTGTGTAATTGCTTCTTTGATAACTAACTCTTTATCCTCGGGTACACCCTGGGCAAGCAGAATTGTAACCTTAATAGCGTTAATCACAGTCGGTATTACAGTTTGTTCAATTTTTTGAGTAGTACCCGATGCTTTCCCTTCACCGCCACCTCCCTGTTGTTGTCCCGACAAAGGAATTTCTTCTTCAAAACCAGGCAATATTTTTGATTTTGGTCGTGAACCGGAAAAAGGAGATGTGTTTTCAGATTTCCCTTCACTTTTAGAAGCCGATACGGATTGTTTAGCAAGTCTCAATTCAACTGTCACGGAAACTACCGCTTTATCGGGTCCTGCAATTTTTTCAATTATCTCAGAAATCCTTTTTTCATATTCTTTTTCTATCTTCATCTTTTCCTGAAGAATTGTGGGATAGTTATCATCGGCAGAATAAAGACAAGTTAAAAGTAAAAGGTTAAAAGTTAAAATAAAAAATAAAAAAATACTACCATCTTTAACCACTAATTTGAAATTATTGACTATTTTCATTTAGTTTCCCCTTCAAACATTTTTAATATATCCAAGACATCTTTATCTGTCGGATCTATTTCAAGAACTTTTTTCCATGTTGTGATAGCTTTTTCTTTTAATCCCATCTGATAATAGCAAGAACCCATTCTCTTTAATGCCAAAACATTCTTAGGATCAATAATAAGTATTTCCTGACATTCATTGATAGCTGCATCATATTGTTTCTTACCGAAGAAATCTCTCGCCCTTTCTTGTTTTTGCTCAACCAGACTAAGTGCAGGTGCAGTCGTGAGTTTTGTTCCTGAAATTGGAGTAAGGGTTTGTCCTGCTTCTTTTTCAATATCATTTAATAACCTGCGTAATTTTTCATGTTGAGGTTGTAAGGAATATGCATGTCTTAATGCCATAACAGAATTATTAACATCTCCTTCAATATAATAAGCTATACCAGTTCTGATAGCTTCAGATTCCGTAGTTGCTCCTTTCTCCGCTTCAACCCACCCTGATACTACCTGAATTCTCGGAATTGCGCGGGCTAAATCATCATTTGTAGGATCAATACCATATGCTTTTGAAAGACGATCCATAGCAACAAGATACTCTCCGATTTTATATGCTTCCATACCTTCTTTAAAGTATCTTGCCATTTCTTCAAATTTACCGGTTTTGGAAGACCTGCCAAATTTCCAACTTGCTGAAACTCTTGTTGATGAACCTAAATCATGAAAAGCCATCGCTAAATCAAGTGCATAATCTTTATACTTACCACCCAAGCCCGCAGTTGTTTCTCTAATACCGTCATCACCGATATCAAATCCGAATCTTGCCGCAATAAAATCTATCGCCCAGTATTCTGCGCCAATATGATAATTAATATTTGACCTCATACCTTTATCTATATCAAGTGCAACAGTCAATTTATCTTTTAATGCTTTGTACGCGGTACCTAACTTTAAAATAATCGGAAATTCATCATCTGTTTCCCCTAATTTCAATGATATTAAATTTTGTACATTAACTGCAAATTTGAACTTCGGATACATATCTTTTATTAAAAGTGCCACATCCGTAGTTAAAAATGAAACATTATAAATATCAATAGCATGTGACACATATTTTGCGCTTGCCCCAAATGTAACCTTTTTTGAAATATCTCTTGCAAACGAACCTGAGAATGCCGTCTGAGAATCTTTAAAATAGCCAAGCGTTTTAAAATCAACAACATCACTATCAGAATTCCGTTCAATTGCCACTTTTTCAAATTTTTCAGATGATAGAGAAGTAAGTGAAATACCAAAAACACCTAATTTTGTGGTAGGATGCGCATATGAAATAAAACTATATGTCGTATCATACCATAGTTTAGCATAAAGACCGTCAAATTCTTTTCTTTCCAACTGTGTAAGCCCGGCAGGATTCCAATAAGTCGCAGTTGCATCGTCAGCTATTGCAACAAACGCTTTACCCATCGCCAACGCTCTTGCTCCGGCACCCCAGGAAAGAAATTGTCCGGGTTGACCACCGGATGCGGCAGCAAAAAGACAAGTTAAAGGTAAAAAATTAAAAGTTAAAATAAAAAATCCTAAAGTCAACAGCTTTAAACCTTGACCTTTAACCTTTAATGTGTCGCTCTGGTTGATTTTTATTTTCATAAATCCTTCTTGGTTTTTTATCTTTAGATTCTCTTCTCTTACCCGCCACTGAACCGAACTTCGCTGTTTACCCCGAATGATTTCTCTCTTCGTTCGAAATCAAACCATCGGGGTTGTAGCCTCGTTCGGTCCAGTGGGTCCGAACTTCGGATACAAAAAAAACGAGTTAACGGGATTACCGAAACTCGGATTAACACGACTTAAACAGATAACCAACAGACTATAACCGATAGGTTAATCATCCGCTATCTGATTTAAATCATCCTTGAGTGTCTCTCGTTCGGTAACCCGGCATCTATTATACACATAATAGTAAATAAATTCCACTATAATATGACAATAGATATTGGCTTTGCGTCCCCCTCATTTTACTCGGGATATACCCTGAGTTTAATCGAAGGGTTTGCTATTATCGCTTTAACTAATTTGCATCATATTTCTTCTTCCACTAAAATTATAAAGAATATTCCCTATTTTGTCAAGGTGTTTTTAGAAATACGATTATAGTGATTTTTTTAAATGATTACGCAGATTTAAAAGATAGCAAATAGAGCTAATTAACCGTTGAGATTTTATAGAAATATTACTCTAAACTATGAACTATGAACTATGAACTACTCCCTATACGTTAATCTTTACCCACTTCTATAATCTCGCACTAGTAGCTCTTAGCCGATTACAAAATACCTTGATAATACCTATTGCAACCGTGGGTTGTTCATACACTAAATCGAGAAACGGTTCCCTGTCAATTATCAGACAGGTTGTTCTTTCAATAGCCATAGCTGTAGCAGTATGAGCCGTATCTACAAATAAAGATAATTCACCGAAACATTCAGAAATACCTAAAACCGCAAGAACAATTTTATTATTATCACTATTTCTTGAAATTTCTACTTTCCCGGATATAATGATATGCAATCCGGACTGTTGCGAACCCTCCTTAAATATTATTTCACCCGTTTCAACCTCTTTCTCATGGGCTATTTTTGAAATTGATAACAGTTCTTCACCCGTAAGATTTTCAAATAACGGCGCTTTTTTTAAGTGAATCAGACTTTCCATCGCACTTAGCATATTTCTACCCTCTCATATATTTTCGTTCTGTCAAAAACCAGCATATTATTGAAAAACCATGATTTTTCACCCCGTAAAATAATAATTACAATTATTATAAGCTACATTATTAACGGGGTCATAATATTTTTGACAGTACTTATTTTCAAACTTCTATTTGTTGTGTAATTCCATCAACCTCTTACCTCGTATAGGATTTATTTTCATAACAGCTTCCATCGCGGTTTCTTTAATAAAAGCAATTTTACTTTCTGTTTCTTTAATAATCCTTTCTAAAAAAGAATCTTCTTTAATCTCGCCCATTATCCGTATTGCACAAGCTTTCAACCATTGATCGTCACTTTCAAATAATTCATTCAGTATTTCTTTATATTGATATTGTTTTTTCTTTAGACCAAATTTTTCTTCGGCAATTCTTATTTTATCATTAAGCGATATATCTTCTAAAAGGGGTATGGTCAGTTTGAGTATTTCCTTATATTCCATATTCGTTGTCTCTAGTAATTCAATAATTCCTGCTTTTATTTTTTCGTCTTTGTCTTTTAACCTTCTGATAGACAGTGAAATCTCCTCGGATTTCTCTAAACAACTTATTATTCTAAGCACTTTTTCTATTATTTGCTGATTTTTTACTGATGTTGTTTCCACAAACAAATTTATTCCCGGGGTTATACTTCCAATTGATAAAAGTGTCTGTATATAAATAATATTTTTATATGCTGATTTTATTTGGGCAACACAGTAGTCAATTACCGGCTTTACCGCTTTTTTTTCGCCTTTCTCAGCAAGCACTAAAGCCACATTATATTTAATACTTTCATCTTTTGAATCAAGAATTAATAACAATTTATCGTTAATATCTTGCACCTTAACTAAAGACTTTCTCGCCTTTTCACGAACCGAACTTTTTTTGTCTTTTAACAGCTGAATAAGAGCATCTTTAGCCCAATCATCATTGATTTTGCTGAGTCCTTCTATTGATTGGAACCTTACTCTCGGATCCTTATCATATGACGCTTCTATAAGAAATGGTAGCATTTCTCGATTTGCGATTTGACTCATTGAATAGGTCGCCCTTATCCTACTTTCCTGGTCCGAACTTGAAAATATCTCTGAAATAAGTTTATTAGCTTTTTCATGTTCACCGTATTTCCATAAAAGTATTGCGGAATTTATTCTTACCCTTGAACTTGAATCTTCTAAACAAGGTTCTATTAGTTCAAGAACATTATACCCGCCGATATTACCTAATGATTCAACGGCATTCGCCCTTACTCTTTCGTCGGGATCATTTAAATATTTACTTATAATAAATAACGCATACGAATCTTTTATCTCGCCCAATGCCTCAATTACCGTCGCTTTTTTCACAGAATCTAAATCTGGATCTGATAATAATTCTTCCAGCGGTTTGATAACTTCTTTATCTTTCATTTTACCGAGTGTTTTAATTGCAAATAATGATAATTTCTCGTTTGGGTCATGAATGGCTTTTTTTAATATTGCAAAAGTCGTCTCTTTTTTTAAATACAATAAATCTTCAATTGATTTATATTTATCATTATGAGTATCCAAAAAAATATGTTCTATAAAAGCATTATGATATGCTTTCTTAAGCTTTAAGGTAAAGAATATCCAGATAAATCCCAATAATATGCCTGCCAACGAAATATATAAAGGATCATACGCTCTGAGGATTATTAATAGAACTCCAGCTATTCCCGTTCCGGCAGGTATAACAAATCCTTCAATAAGTGCTAATGCTTTTGATGTATATTTTTCTTTTATCGGTGTAAACAATACCGGATAAGACGAATCAACTAACGAATTACCTATTATATCCCTTATAAATTTAGCGAAAATACCTGATATATAGTTGAACTTCACAGCCAATACGCTGAAACCGACGGTTAATACGATAGGAAAAGTAAGTATTGTATTTACAACACCAAACCATTTGATTATTCTTGCGGTGAAAAAAATCTGAATTAGAAATGTAACTCCGTAAAACCATCCTGAATAAATTCCATAGAATCCAGTGAGCTGATCCTGTCCGGGATAGGCGAGATTCATTAATCTATTAAATTGAAAATCAAGGAAATATACCGTTACACCATAAATGAGAAAACATAATACAATAATTTTAACAAAATGATTTGTAACAAAGTATTTTACAGTATCGGTTAAATCATCTATTGTGTTACGGACTAATGATTTATTATTTTTTTCTTTATTACCTATAATACTGGTTTCTTCGGATAGCGGTATTTTTTTGCTGCTGCGTATTATCAAAAATAAAAACAGTGCCCAAATAATAAGTAAATTATCCGTTTTAAAAATATTTACGACATATCTTGCAAAAACCCCGGATATTATTCCGCCAAAAAGCCCTACACTTACAACATACGAAAACATCCGCCGGCTTTCCCTTACATTGCATACTTCAACCGCAATAGCCCAGAACTGAGTATAAAATATCCATAAAATTAAATAAGCTATAATATATAGTGCGGAATAAACCACTGTTAGTTTAAAAAAAATTAATCCGCGTGCTACTAAGATAACTATTCCAAAAGCGATAGATATACTTCTGAAAAGCTTTAACTTTTCCACTTTATCAGCTAATGTAAGATAGAATAATGTAGAAAAAAGTATCGTTATTGAATTTGCTATGTAGATATTAGGAAGATATTCTACTCCGATTTTCTTGACAAACAACGAGGTACTGACTATTGTTCCAAAAGAGATTGTACCGATAATCTGGAAGTTTAATATGGAAAGATGTATTAGTTTTTTCCAGTCCTGGGACTGTATCTGAAATAAATTTTGTAGATATGCTTTCAAGATAATACAACTAAATCAGAGGTTAGGGGTTAGAGGTTAGAGATTAGTAAAACTAATACCAAATACTAACCTCTATACGCTATACGCTCTTCCCTTTCTTTTATATGCTTTTTAGCCTTTCAAACCCGACATCACAACACCTTTTGTAAAAAATCTCTGGTTAAAAATGTATACGATAAGAACCGGAATAATAACAATAACGGATGCCGCCATTAGAAGTGTCCAATCGGTGGTATACAATCCCTGAAACGCCGCTAATCCTACAGGTAATGTACGCATTTCTTCCGAATTCGTAACAATCAAAGGCCACATAAAATTATTCCAGTTACCCAAAAATGTAAATGTAGCTAATGTAGCCAAAGCAGGTTTTGATAAAGGAAGTATCACTCTCCAATAGATTCCGAATTTAGTACATCCATCCATAACTGCAGCATCTTCCAAGTCTTTTGGTATTGTCATAAAAAATTGTCTTAACATAAACGTGCCGTAAGCCGTAAACATCATCGGTATTATCAACGCCTTATAAGTATTTATCCAATTAAGCTCTTTTAAAAGAATAAATACGGGTATCATTGTAATCTGTCCCGGTATCATCATCGTAGCAAGATAACACAGAAATAACTTATCCTTACCAGGAAAATCTAATCTTGCAAATGCATACGCCGCTAATGATGAAGTAATCACCTGTCCCACCGTAGTGCAAATGGCAACAAATACGCTATTCCAAAATAACCTGGCAAATCTTACCGCCTCCCAAGCATCCGAATAATTCCTAAAAACAAACGGGTTCGGTATCCATTCAGGAGGATATGCAAATACCGCCCCAGCTTCTTTTAAAGATGTTGAAACCATCCAAACAAATGGAAGAATCATTGATATTCCGATAGCTGTAAGTAAAATATATGAAATTGCTTTTTGCAACAATTCTATTTTTCGAGCTCTTTTTCTTGATCGTTGTCTTTCCAAACTTTCCATATTTATCCCTTTTGCTTGCCTAATTTCCACTGTAAAAGCGTAAATCCGAACATAAGGGCAAACAACGCCCATGCGACCGCTGATGCATATCCCATATTGAACCACTGAAAAGCATGATTATAAATATAATAGACAATAGTAGTGGTTGAATCCGCAGGACCGCCGTTAGTCATAACATATTGTATTCCAAACGCTTGAAAACCGTTAATAATTCCCATAATAATAATAAAGAAATTAACAAAAGTTAAACTCGGCCATGTAATATACCAAAACTGTTGCCATTTTGTTGCACCATCTATACCTGCTGATTCGTATAATTCACCTGGAATACCCTGTAACGCCGCGAGATACAATAACATATTATATCCAGCACTCTGCCAGATACCCATAATTATAAGTGCTGGTTTTGCCCAAGACGTTGAAGCGATCCAAGGTGGTGGATTTCTGACTCCCACCCAGCTTAAGAATGCATTAAGCAAACCATAATCCGGATTATAAATCCATCTCCATACGATTGCGCAGGCGACCATTGAAGAAATTACCGGCAGGAAAAATATAGTCCTAAAAACCACTATACCCTTAAGTTTTTGATTTATTAAAATTGCAAGACCAAGTGATGCAAACATCCCGAAAGGTATGCTAAGCATAAAATAAAAAGTATTATATAAATAGTACCAGAAACTCTTATCATGGATAAGTTTTACGAAATTAGAAAAACCGATATATTTTACAGGGGTAAGTAAATCCCATTCAACAAATGCAAGCCCGAATGAAACAACAATTGGAATTAATGTGAAAAGTAAAAAACCAGAAATATTCGGTCCGAGAAACGCGTATCCGGTAAGCGTGTTTTTAGATATAAAAAACAATTTTTTCTTATTTGTATTTTCCATATTAGCACTAATTATAGCAAAAACCGATGAGTTATGTCAAGAAAAAAGTCATTTTATAACACAAATCTTTTTTGTTTCGTTGTACAAATTCTATTCTCTTTCA
>DMMW01000030.1:9355-11701 GCA_003452965.1 Elusimicrobiota bacterium | reverse complement strand
ATTGCTTTGCGATATGTCCAGTCATTATTATACCAGGAAGGTGACGCAGTCGTTGAAAGCTGTATGCTTCCCAAAACGGTTAATGTATCAGTTTGAACACTATAACCATCGCCAAAATCACTGTCTGTGGTCTCGGTTACAGTAACTGCAGTTAGATATGTATTTATACTTAAAAGTATTATTACAAATACAAAAAACACTTTATTAAAATTAAAGTTTTTCATGGTTTTTTTGTGTTTATTAGCTCCAAATCTACTATAGTTTAGACGAATTATTTCTTAAAAAGGTTCAATTAATTTAACAAATAAATTACTTATTTTCAATTTTATACATTAAAATGTAATAAGTCAAGACCTCTCACTCAAATCTATGACAAATTTAATCTCTATTCTTATATGTTTTGGACTTTTAGAATTGACATTTCTTCTCATGCTTTATATAATCATAATCAGCCTATGATAAGTATTAAAAATAAGAAAATTTATTTGATTATTGTAATTATTTTAATAAGTATTCATTATTTAATAATAATTTCTTCTTCATGGAATAAAGCAGCAATATATGATGAAGCAGTCAACATAACAAGCGGATACGCTCATTTAAGAAAAGGAAATTTTGAAATAAACAAAGAACATTTAACATTTTGGAAGGAATTTATTACAATTCCTCTTTTATTTTTAGAACCAACCTTGCCAACCAATCTTGATGAACAACAATATATAGTTGCAGATAAGTTTTTATATAACAATAATTTATCCGCCGATTCTATTCTACGAGCAAGCAGAATAATGAATGCTTTAGGAGTTTTTTTTCTTGGTTTGATTATATTTAAATGGTCATTAGAATTATGGGGTGTTACTTCTGCTTTTTTTAGTTTATTTTTTTTCCTTTTATGTCCGAACATAATTGGTTGGGCAGGTTTTTCCAATACTGACTTTGGTTTAACAGTAATGATATTTTTAACTACCCACTGTTTCTATTTACATTTAAAAAATCCTGATAAGTCAAATTTGATATTAACCGGTATTTTGTTTGGTTTAACTCAAGCAACTAAAGTAACGGCAATATTACTTTATCCTACATTTTTGTTTCTTGGGATATTTTATTATCTTCTAATTAATGAAAAATATTCTATTACAAAAATATTACTGTCTATTTCTATTATTTTTTTAATAGGTTTTTGTATAACTTCTCTAACTTATATGTTTAGTGGAATACATAATTACTTCAAGGGAATCCGTCAAGTATTGGATGTGCAAAATATTGGAGGAGATGTCTTTGTAAATGGCACAATATTCCCAAAAGGAAATAAATATTACTTCATTTACAGTTTTTTAATAAAAAATTCTATCCCTTTTATTGTTTTATTTTTATTGTCAATAATAAAAAGTATTTTTACAAAAAAATCAAAAGAAGATATTTTTAAATTGGTTTCTTTGATAACAATTCCTGTTTCGTTATTTATTATTGCATCTTTAAGTAAAAGACAACTCGGATTAAGATATATTTTACCGATATATCCATTTTTATTTATTTTTTTGGGTTCGCTTTTTAATAATATAAATAGAAAAACAATTTATTTTTTAATTCCGCTCATAGTTTGGATGATATTTAACAACTTAAGCGTGCATCCAAATTATCTGACATTTTTCAATGAATTTGCAGGTGGTTCAAAGAACGGTTATAAACATCTGGTTTATGATTTGGATTATGGACAAGATATAAAGAATATAAAAAAATATTTAAATCCCCAAAATGAACTGATATTGGCTTATTTTGGAAATGTCAAACCGGAGTATTACCAAATAGATTATCAATATGGTTTATTGGTTTCAGAGATTCCTGATACTATGCGATTGAAAAAAATTAATTCACTTAATCCTAAACGTGAGTTGTTAGCTGTAAGTAGTTTGATTTATCAGATGGCAAGAATCAAGGATGAATTTATTTTTGATTGGTTGAAAACTTATAAACCGATAGACATTGTCGGAAATACTATATTATTATATGACATAACAAAAGATGCAAATGCTCATATAAATTTGGCGTATATTTATATGCAATTGGGTAAATTAGATTTAGCAGAAAGGGAATTAAAAAGAAGCTTGATTATCGATTCAAATAGGATAGATGCGATTAAAGGACTTGAGAAAATACGTGAATTTAAAAACTCTTCTAAGAAACTATAATTTTGGAATCAGAAATTAAAGACTAAAGAGTTTATTGCATCGGCATAACTAGGGTCTGCTGAAAAACTCCATGCCTACGTTCCCAAGGAACTTCGGCAGGCAGGCAGCATCCCCTAGGACTTACTGAAAAATTAATATGTATCAAAAAGTGCAAGGT
>DMMW01000030.1:0-9267 GCA_003452965.1 Elusimicrobiota bacterium | reverse complement strand
TAATCATATTTTTGCAGATATTTATATATAATTACCGTCGCTATTTCGTTTTAATTAGCATTTTTCAGTAAGCCCTAACTACCATTATAAAATAGTATTTTCTGTTTTTGATAAAATATTGATTGGTTTTTTCATAATTTTTAGGTGTTTTATTTGTAGATATTTTTTGGGTATGTCTAATTTTATTTCTATGTTTTTAGTTGCGGTATTTTCTAGTGTTAAATTCTGTATTTTTCCTTTTTTAAGAGCTACTGAAACTAAAATTCCCGGAGGAATTCTCAAATTTTTAAATTCAATATCTTTCCACATGTCGGGAATCGCCGGTAGAATTCTTAACTCGTTATTCCTGCTGTTTGCCAACATGTTGTTTAATGCCATTACGTAACTTCCATGGCAGGATACATACCAGTAATTTATTACAAAACCGTCAGGTCTTATTTTTTCAGGAAATGCGCCGAGCGAACTTGTGTATTTTGCACCGTTATATAAATGTTGATACGCTCTTTTATCTTTCATTAAAGCCAATGCAGCCGCTGCCTTGTTTTCCGCCCAGGGCCAAACAAGATTTTGATAAGTTCCGGGATTTGTCAGTCCCAGTGTCCCTTGACAATCCTTCAAACCTTTTTCTATGGTTTCCTTCGGGACTCCTTTGGGAAAATTCAACAAATAATACACAAAACAACTCGTTCCTATCCGCTTTGCACCGTGAAACGGTAGAAGTATTTTTCCTTGATAGTTTGTCTTTAAACCCTTTTTTAATTTTTCAAAAATCCTCTGGTATGAATCATCTATATTTTTGCCCAGAATTTTACTTGCTTCTATATAAGCTTCTAATGATTTAATTGTAGTAATTACGTGGGTTGTGTCGTTTTTCCTGTGTACGGACTCATCAGCGCCTTCACCTTCTTTTATGTATGCGATTTCATCTTTTTCTTCTACTATTGATGAAACCAAAAACTCCGTTACCTCCTTTATAAGATTATAATGTTTTTTCAATATTTCATTATCACCTGTATATAGATAATAATCCCAGACAGATATTACCAAACAACCATTATTCGCTTTTTCTATATCGGGAATTTCCCGCGGACTTATAAAATCGGTGGATTTACCTTCGTAGTTAGTTGTCCATGCGAAGTAAGCACCGTCTTTACTCATTTCTTTTGCATATGCCCTTGCTAAAGGTAATACCTTCTGGTAACCTTCAAATAATTTTTCCGATTCTTCCAACCTGTTGGCGCCTAAAATCGCTTTTGTCGGGAAAACAGCGTCCCATGTATTTACCGAACCGCCTGCCCATAATACCGGATAATTGCTTAATGATATCATCCCAATTTTGGGATTTTGATGTGCACGAATAAGATACAAACTTAGATAATATAGGTATTCCAATCTTTTGTCGGGAATGTTGATATCTGATTGGTTTTGATACATTTCCCATTCATTTAGGTGGGTTCCAAGTATTTTTTTATAACCGCTATTTTTTATTTCCGATAATCTTCTTTTTATTTCTTCCTTATAAGTTAATGTGTCTTTTTCATCCAATACAACAACATATTTCGTGAATGATTGTCCTTTTTTTAAATTTGAAAGGTGCAATTTTTTGCCGTTTCTAAATTTCCCTTCTTGTACATCCGGGTAGTCTGTAAATAGTATACATTCACCTTTAATCCCGTAAATCTCATACTCATATTTAAGTATTTTTTCATCTTTGTCAAATGATAATTTATTATTTATTTCAGAAACAAATTTGTAGTAACCATTGCTCCAAGGTATTTCGGGCGGATTAAGATTAATCGCGACTTCGGGTCTGTCATCAGGAACATTTAATAATGTATAATGCTCTACTAATATATTTTCTTTAGTTAAAAATGTTTCAATATTTATTTTAAAATCTGTAGCTTCAATTAAAGTATTTAAAACTGCTTTTTTAGGATTAAATGTTTGATTAAATTTTCCTACTTCATACGCTTCTCCGCCGCAAGCGAATAGAGTATAAGTTGATTGAAATATGGGCAGAAGTATTTTATGATAGCCACGTTGGGTTGTTTTATACCAGGCGCAAACTGCACCTTGATGCTGCTCGGTATGCAAATGACCGGAATTGCATTCCATTGAACCTGAGTAATTAATTAAAACTCCGTCAATACCATTACTTAACAAAAATGGAAAATACTGTTTTTCTTTCAACATATCAATTTATATAATTGTGAGATAGTGCAATAGCGAGATAGTGCGGTAGTGCAATGTTAAAAATTTAAAAAATATATTATTGATTTTACCTTTAAATCTATCCCACAATCGCACCGTCTTACTATCCCACTATTTTTATTTATTCCCAATTGCCAGACCCAACCAGCTTTCTCGGGAAAAGGTCGTTTAATAGACTTTCGGTTACAGGGGTTAACTCTATTTTCTCATTTAACAACTGCTTAATCTCGCCAAACGAAACAAGCCCGAGTACCAGTTCTAATAAATAATATTCTTCTATTACTATTTTTAGTTCTGCTAATATTTCGTTTAGAAGTCTGATTTTCCCATTTCCTATAAAAAATTTGACATTATCTTTTCCAATATTTATTTCAACAGTGCCCCGCCAATTTGAAGCAAGGGAATTATGCAATCTGTTCTCTAATTCAGGAACCAATTTTGTAAATAGCGATTTTAAATTTATAATTTGCAACATATTGCTGCTTTTCCCGCCGTATATTTCAATTATTTTAAAATTTACCGGAATTTTCAATAATTGCTCTTTTATCTGTGGGTCAAACGGTACCCTTGCTGTTATCCTTTTCATTTTATTTTTTAAGGAATAATTATATAAATATTTAATGAAGTGTCCAATTACAGTTTGTTTGTCTTTTTTATATCCCACTTCATTGATTGTAATTTTTGCTTCAAATTCGCTGAAGTCCTCTTTTCTTTCAATGGCAAACATAAAACCTAAAATTTTTCCTTTATCTTCATATACAAGATGTAAAGGATTTTTTTCGGATAATTTCGGTTGACTATAAATAACCCTTGATGTCGTATACTTTTTATTAAATTCCTCTGATATTTTTAAATATGCTTGTGAATCCTTCTTAGGATTAAACTGTCTTATTTTTGATATTATCTCTTTTTCAAGAAACAATTCATCTTCTTTGACCATTGATGCGCCGGCTTGCACTTTTTTACCAACTGTAAATTCAATATATCTTCTTGGAAATCTTAAATAGCCGAATCGCGAATAGAACTCTGTTAAACCACCTAACCTGGAAATATCACAATTTTCTTTTTTCATCCATTCTATAGTATCCTGCATTAGCATTGTTCCGTATCCCTTGCCATGATACTCCGGTAAAACAGAAACTTCACCCGGATCCATCTTTGTAACAATCGCTTTTCCTATTCTAAGTTCATTAACTGATATATGAACCGCACCAATTATGTTATCATTTAAAACCATAACCCGCCAACAATGTAACTCTTTCAATACTAAATCTCTAAGATATATTTCTCTTCCTTTATTCATTGTTGTATTGAATGCTTTACCTAAAATATTCAATATACCATCAATATCTTTTTTATTTGCAGAACGTATCATTGTTCTCCCTTTAAAAAAAGAGTTAAAATATTAAATTAAAACTCTTCTTTTTACTTAGAATTAGGTTAAAAGCCTTACAGCTGCCTGTCCGCCAAATCCGCCATCCGCCAATCCGTCAGCTGACGGAGCCGGAGGCGGAGGTGGAGGCGAATCAGCGGCGGAAATCCTATATCCTGATATCTGCTTGTTAATTAAATATCTTTTCAAACAACTGGGAAATGAATTTTTTATTATCCTTATCTGACTGATTTAAGCCGTCTACATCAAATATTCTCGGCCGTTCAACAAGAACATTGAAGAAAATTATCCTTCCTTTACCCTCAGTGCTTACTACACAAAACGGATATTCCTTTGCCTGATAAAAAATAGTCATCAGTGAATTCGCATTTTTAGATGTTTTGACAGTCCAGAAACCAAATTCATCTTTTAAATTTAGTTCCTTAACGCCGCTATTTATTGGGTGATTTGAAAATTTTTGTATATCGGCTTTAAACACTCGAGGCTCCATAATAACTTCGGGTAGTGATAAATATCCCTCTTTGGAAATAGTTATACCGACAGAACCCATTAAACTATTTAAGTTATTTTTCAAATCATTATTATTTGCTTTTACAATTAAATTACCGCCATTGCGAATCCATTGATGCAATTCAGTAATTTCTTCTTTTGTTAATGAACGTTTAAGCGAAATATAAATAGCTTTTGGTTTTGACTTTAACGAATTATCAAGTGTCTCATCGTTTTTTTCGCTAATATTAAGAGTTTCTGAAACAGATTCTACATCAATAAATTTTTCAATCCCGATTGAAACATCAGAGGGAATGCTGATTTTTATCGTTTTAAGATTTTTCTTCTGTCCCGTCGTTCCGGACGTCATCGCCGCATCTGACGTTTTTTCTTTAGTCAAGCCGTAATTTATCATATTTATCATATACTTCGTTGCGGATGGATCCTTTTGCCACGCACTTGTCGCTTCAACCTGCGATATTAAAACCTTACCCTTACCTACATTTTCTTCGCAGATGACAATCTGCATGCTTGAAGACAGTCCCTCCGACATCTCACCGGCACCCGCAAGAATTGACGATCTTAACGGTGTAAGCAGTGTTTTAGCAACCAAACCATGTTCATTGTTCCAAAAGTCAAAATTTTCTCTAACAAGACCCTTAAATATAGGATGCGTAAAATCTACAACATCGGCAAAGACATTATAATGCTGTTTTTCCCCTTCCTGTCCTAAAAGAATAAATCTGGGAACCCATCCCCTAAAATAGTTTTTATATTGTTCAAAGCTAATTATTTTACCTCCTGCTTCTGTAAATAATTTAAGTTTATCGCTTGAATCCCTAATTCTTTCGTCTAACGAAGACCACCCGATTATTAGTGTATCAAAAGATGATAGTTTATTGAAGTTATTAATTGAGTCATACTTGACATTAAGTGAATCTAATATTTTTTTGGTTTTTCCAGCGATATCGTAAACGGCAAGTTTTGCATTACCGCTTAAAGTCTTAAGGTTATCCGATTTGCCAAGAACATAAAAATCATAATAATTTTCTGATATTTTCTTGTTTGTTGATGATAATACATTTATTTTCATCTTGTAAAAACCGGTCTTAACATCCGGTACATTTATTATATAAGGCAACTCCACTTTTGTACCATTTTTAACCTGTGGTGCAGTTATAGTATTAGTAAAATATTCTTTTCCGTCTTTATCAGTAAAAGATATCTTCACTGTTGAAGGTTTAATGTCTAATAATGAATCGTTTGCTAAATAAAAATTCATTTTTTCTTTTTTCCCTGCAAAAAGCCCACACTTAAAATCTTTAAGAAAAATCAGGACCGGTTGGCTTGTGATTCTTAGAGAATCACAAACAGGCCGCCAAGTAAACGGATAATCTTTTAATGGGTACATCGGAAATTCATTAGTCATTATTGTACGACCTGTAACAAAATTAACCTGTCCCGTTAAAAAATCGCAAGCACGATGTCTCTCTTCCAGTCTTTTCCATGCAATAGCCCTGGCATATGCCTTGTATTTTGGAATTAATGTTGATAACACCCCTAAATGTCTGACTTCACCCATACGAATTCCGTCACTCGCCATTTTTTGTGCGATTTCGGTATAGGTTTCTCTTGTTACGAGCATATCGGGTGTGGTATAGCCTTCTCTTTTCTGTACTATTCTCGGTTGCATGCTTGTCCATGGTAGCCAATCACCTTCACTCCAGCCATATTCGGTATTCATCATCGGCCGAAGCATAGAATGCGACTCTTCCGCTTTTGTCATGGCGTTATGTAAAATCTCTTCAACAAATGTCCATGGCTCTCCAAACGCTCCACCTTCATAACTATGAACATCCACAAAATCAGTTTTTAAAGCGGAATTCAAAAATTCACCGCCTGATGATGAACTTATCGGACGCGTATCATCAATCTTTTTTACAAACTCGTACATTTGTGTCATTAAAGGTACGGCGTTGCCTTTATTTTCATTGCCAAGGCACCAGAATATTATTGATGGGTGATTCCAGTCTCTTTGTATCCATTCAGTCATTTGTGAACTTACTCTTGGTATAAAATAATTAGGGTCCGGTGAATATATATTATTCCAACCATATTCGCCATAAACCATCAAGCCGATTTCATCGCATATATCGTAAAACACAGGCGGATAAACATCGTGTGTTCTGACTATATTAAAATTCATTTTTTTGAATAATAGCAGAGCGCGTCTCATAAAATCACCTTCATTTAAAGCAATATCTGCCCACTCCCTTTCAAAATCGTTGCGAGGTATTACAAATTCCGTTCCAAACAACCTTAACTTTTTACCATTCAATAATAAATCTCTGTCCTTTATTTTTATTTCCCTTAATCCAAACTTTTCGGTATAAACTTCTTCGGATTTCCCGTTAGCTACCAAACTGATTTCCAATTTATAAAGATGCGGCTTTGACGGTTTCCATAAAACAGGTTTTGATATATTTACTTTTGCTTTCACTGTATTTTCCCCGTAATTAACGGATATTGGTATTTCCGTAGTTCCGGATGCAACAACGCTGTCGCTTTTACTTTTTACTGGATACACTTTTAATATTCCCTTAAATTTTTTGTTGCTTTTCACAGTATTTGTTATAAAAACATTTACCTCAATACTTGCCGGTTTTATTCGCGGTTCTATTTTCACATTTCTAATATATACCGTAGGACGTCCGATTATATAAACCGGCTCTATTATGCCACCGCAACTGCTTCCATACATATGCCCGTCAATACCAGGTATCAATTTACCCGGTTCTTTTGGATTATAATGCATGTCATATACTCTTACTGCTAATATATTTTCTTTATCTCTTGAAATCTTATCTGTTACATCAAACTCAAACGGAGTGCTATAGCCCTGATGCTCACCGATTTTGTCTCCGTTTAAATATACCGTGCATTCCGTATCCACCATTCCGAAACGCAAAATTATTCTATAACTACTTGGGATTGATGAATCTACCTTGAATTTTTTCCTGTACCAACCCACCCCACCTTCTCTAAAAAATTTATCGTTAATATTATTGACACCGTGAACTACATATGGATTTGGCGGATATTTTCGGTCCCAGTTCCATGGAACATATTGGTCGGACCATGATGAATCATTAAAATCCTTTTTGAAAAAACCTTGTTTTGTTCCCGGATCATCAGGAGGATTACTGCTCGTCCCTTCCAACCTTATGCATTTCCACATATTATGGCTTAATTCCTGTGATACTTTTGTATCAGCTGCCACATGAACTATACAACATAGAACAAAAGTTATCAGCATTAAAAACATGATATACATTCTTGAATATTTATTTCTCATACAACCTCCAAATTAAATTTAACGTTCTGTCAAAACTGGCATATTATTGAAAAATCTGGTTTTTTCACCCCGTAAAATAATGTTGTAAATTATTTTAATAAGTAAAATAATAATTACAATTATTATAAGCTACATTATTAACGGGGTCATAATATTTTTGACAGTACCACCTTACTTATTATTCTTAGATTTCTGCTAAGTTTAACCTATTATCTTTTTAATTTCCCCTCTGCTTCTTTCAATTTTTGTTGCGATTCCTTATGCAGAGGATCGCTTTCTAACACCTGCTCAAATTGTGAAATCGCTTCTTTATATTTACCTTCATTTAAATAATCCAGACCTTTTTTATATAATTGATTAATAAGTTTAATACTTGCATCCCGCATTTGAGTACGCGCATCCATATAGTTAGGATCTATACCCAATGCGTTGCTAAACTCAACAATAGCATTGGAATATTCTCCAACATCATAATACAAAACCCCTTTTTGATAATACTGTTTTGCTGTAAGCGGCTCTTCTTTTTCAATTACCCCGAATCTCAAAGTAAAAGATACCTTATGTAAATCATTTATATCATTCATTAAACCAAATCCATAATCTAACTGGGCATTTTTATGCTTGATACCGAAACCCAATGTAATTGAATCCAAATCGTATCCAATTCTATAACCTGTCCTAAAAAAAATCATTTCTCTAATTCCATATTCAACACCAAAATTTAATTTAATATCAGTATACAAATATTTGTTTATATCAATGACACCTATAAGTTTTCTATTTTCATTGGATATAAATCTATAAGCAGTCCCTAACTTTACCGTTAATGGTAATGTATCGCTTTCCGTACCGCTCGCTATCCCACCCGTATACTTCAAAGATGTCCCTACGTTTTGAATTGCCAATCCTATAGATAATTTATCTTTTAATAACCGATATAAGCTTCCGATATCTATTGCAACTGCAGTCGCTTTTGATTCCTCCGCTAGATTGCTACTAATTAGTTTGATATTTAAACCTAACGATAATTTATCTTTTGCCAAGAAATTACGTGCATAACCAGCCGTTATAACATAATCCTGCTTGGCTTTTCTTGTTTCAGTCTTTTCCAATATTAAACCGGTACTATCCAACCAGTTTATCTCCATTTCTCCACCTTGAAGTGTTGTAATTGATGCACCTAAATAATTATTATTTTCAACCGGTTGAGCATATGCAATATTTCCGTAACCAGTATCGGATAATCCCTTAAAATATGTTGCACCTACTTCTTTACTAATAATATTGCTTAATCCTGCAGGATTAAATTGCAATGTACTAATATCATCTGCCAATCCTACAAATGATTCACCCATACCTAACGGTCTTGCACCTAATCCCTGTCTTAAAATGGGACTTGAATTAGTCCAAGGACCAGAAGCATAACTAAGAGTATATAACATACAACATAAGAGTGTGATACTTATTTTTTTCATAAATGAAGCTACACGGGTTAAAAACCCGTGGTATCTTTTGTTTCAGGATTCCACGGAGCGGAATCCTGCCCGAAGACCATTCATCCGCACTTTTATAGGTGCGCCCTTACAGGCGTGGTCTTCTGGATGCAGGATATACTTTACTTATAGAGTTGTGAGATTGTGCGATAGCGGGATAGTGTAGTAGTGCAAGGTTAGAATTTTAACTTTTAACCTATCCCCCTTCAATCTCTCAACCCCCTATATTTAATCTTTTTCCATCCCACAATCTTACGATCGCGCAATCGCACTATTTTATGACACAGACTTTCTTCGTTTCACTGTACAAATTCTATTCTCTTTCA
>DMMW01000050.1:18086-21545 GCA_003452965.1 Elusimicrobiota bacterium | reverse complement strand
CAGTACCATACACATATAGCTGGGATACGGCAGTAGGGTATGATGACGGTCCGCATGTAATTAAGGTAACAGCTGTAGATACGAGTAACAACGAAGCGAGCGAAGAATTGAATGTGACAGTTAGCAATACGTTGCCACCGCCGGTAGACAATCCACCACAAGTTGCACTTGTGGTGCCGAACAACAACAGTGTGGTAAGCGAAGTAGTAACGATAGAAGGGACAGCGACAGACGATAATGGGGAACCCACGGTAGAATTTTACATAGATGATGTAAAGAAAAGTAGTGACACAACAGCACCGTATACATATATCTGGAACACTGGAAGTGAAACAAATGGTTCACATATAATAAAATTAACAGCGATAGATAGTAAGGAACAGAAAACGAGTACACAGATAGAGGTAACTATAAAGAATACGACGGTTGATGATACAGATGATAATACAGCAGTATCATTATCGCCGGCTATAAGTTATTTAAGCATAGAGAAACTGGAAGGTTCAAGGTTACAAATCAGCTGGTTAAGTCCTGAGAGCGACAACATAATTAAATACAACATATATATGTCAACAGGGGCGATAGATTACAGCATACCAGCATACACAGTAAATTATCCAGAACACAGCAAGATAATAGAAGGACTAAATGAAGGGCAGGAATACAAATTTGTAGTAAGGGCAGTGGACAAAAACGGAATAGAAGAGAATAACACATATGTAATAGCAGGCACTGCAGTAGAAGATGTAGCCGGACAGATAAGCGGGATGGTAGTGCCTCAAAGCGGGATGAAAATAACTGGAGAGAGTATAACATTGGTAGCCGATATAAATCCGGATAACACTTCAAGCAGCCTGATAAAAGAAGTACGATTTGAGTATAAAGGAAGTGATGAAGAGGAATGGCAAAAGATACCTGTCTCAAACAACAACCATCCAAATCCCGACAATAGTTACCCGTATTTCATCAAATGGAATGTAAGCGAACTTGACGAGAATAATTATTACAATGTGCGGGTAATAGTAGTGAATAAGAACGGGCTTGAAGATACGACAGCCGGATATATAACGATAGGCTTGGACAGCAACGATCCTGACATAGAAGAGAGCAGGAATTACAAGCGAGAGCGAATAGACAACAGGAAAGAGAACATAATAATGATGGGGGAACCTAACATAGACAGGTTATGCGAGGTAAAGATAGGTGCCGGAGTATTAGAAGAGCCTAGTACAATGATAAAGATAATAATAAATCCGAGCATATCTGCAACGATAAGCAAAGGGATGGTATTAAACAACGGGAACAACTTAGTATCTATAGGGTATATACACAAGATAGACTTGGAGAACGGGCAGCGTGTATTTAGCAAAGATATAGAGATATCGTTACCGTACAATGATAAAAATAATGATAACATAATAGATGAGAAAGAAGTGAACATAAACAAAGTATTTATGTACAGTTACAATGAAGACAATAGCAAGTGGGAGAAGGTGACAAACAGCACGATAGACAAAACAAACAAGAAGATAACCAGCAAGACCAGGCATTTATCATATTATGGATTATTTATGGTATTGAGCAGCAATTTAAGTACGTCACACATATATCCGAACCCTTACAAGCCGAGTATCGGGCATACGAGCATAACATTTGCGAATCTGACAACACGGACAAAGGTACAGATATACAACACAGCAGGTGAGTTGGTGTATGATGACGAGAAAGATACGCCGGCCGGTGAATTAATCTGGAATGCAAAAAATAATAAAGGCGAACCCATAGCCAGCGGGATATACATATATATGATAACGAACAATGCGGGACAAATAAAGAAAGGAAAGCTTGCTATTATAAGGTGACCCGCCACTGAATCTTTGGCGAGGTTCCGCTCTTTTGGAGCGGAAAAAGGGAAACTGGCAATTATAAGATGACGGACTCATCGTCATTCCCGAATTCCTTAATCGGGAATCCAAGCCGTCATTCCTGCATGTTGTTAGCCCACCACTAAGTCGTTGTTGGGTAAACAGGAATCCATAGAATCTTCTGGATACCCGATTGCACGGGTATGACAGGCAATAATAAGATAGTGCGATGGTGCGATAGTGCGATTGTGCCTGCCCGCCGAAGATTCCCTGTCCGCCCCCACCACTGAACCGTTGGCGGACAAGAAAGTTTCAGTGGTGGAAGTAGCGGAAAACCTTTAGCTTTAAATTATGGTTAACGATTGACTATAAATAAAATAACGGTACTGGGCCGTTATTTTATTTTGATTGATTTTTATGTGATAAAATAATAAAATAAGTATAGGGAATATAAAGAAATGAAAAAATTAAGAAACATATTATTATTTTTAATGTATACGTTAATATCTATAGATGTTTTGATAGCATTACCCGCATTTCCCGGAGCCGGTGGATATGGAGCAAATACCCGCGGTGCGTATGGAAGCCCTGATCATCCAATTTCTAAGCCTCTTATTTTAAAAGTGGATAGTGCTAGTAGTTTTAAATCTGCACTTGGTAATAGCAATCCAAGAATAATTATATTTACAAAGGGAGGAACATACGATTTAGGTGGCAGTGATGCTAAAATTTATAATCCGTATATTACAATAGCGGGACAAACGGCGCCCGGTGGAGGTGTTTGTTTTAAAAATGGCGCGCTTAGAGTTGATGCAAATAACGTAATTATCAGGGGACTTAGATGGAGAACCGGTATGCCGCGCAGTACTGGTAGTAATAGAGATTGCATAGGAATAGAAGGCGATGATTTGAAGGATATTATAATAGATCATAATTCATTATCATGGGCATCTGATGAAATAGCAGTCAGCTGGGATTATGAAGATAGAATAACATGGTCATGGAATATTATTTCTGAGGGAATAGGAACACATGGCTATGGTTTGCTGGCAGGAACATATGTAAAAAACTCTTCAATACATCACAATCTGTTTGCGCATTTGGTTATGAGAATGCCTGAATGTAATAATGGTACAAACGGGGAAATAATAAATAATGTAATGTATCATTGGGAAGGGAAAGCTACTGATTTTATAACAGGAACACAATACTGGGATGTCAAAAAGAATTATTATAAACAAAAGGTAGAAGAAAGCGACCATAAAGCAATTAAGATTTACTGGCCCGGATATAATCAATATATAATAAATACAAACAGCAGATTTTTTATAGAAGGTAATGTAGGACCTAATAGACCCAGCAGCAGCAGCGGCGGCGAATGGGATATGGTTTATCTTGAAGATGGCGGAGGCAGCGGGTCGCAATATGCAGGGCCATTGAGGGCTAATACTTCGGTACTTACTGCTCCACCCGTAGTAAGGGTAACGGAACATAAAGCCGAAGATGCATATAATGTTGTATTGGAAAAAGTTGGGGCAACTGCGCCATTAAGGGATTCGGTAGATTTAGAAGTAATAAATGATGTGATAAACAG
>DMMW01000050.1:0-17856 GCA_003452965.1 Elusimicrobiota bacterium | reverse complement strand
CACAATGATAGAGATAATGATGGATATACTAACATAGAAGAATATATAAACGGATGTTTTCCAAGAACAGCGGTTGTTACTGCAAATCCGGTAAGTATTAAGTCAAATAATACCGATAGTTCAACAATTAGAGTTGAAATTAGAAATGAATGCGATGGAGTTGATGCACCATACGACAGAACAGTAACATTTAATATAGTAAACGGTATCGGCAGGTTCAGTAACAATAATCAGACAAGTTACACCGCAAATGCTGTAAAAGGAGTTGCTACAGCGACACTAATTTCAAATACTGTAGGGATATCTTCAGTATCAATAACACCGCAAGGAATTCAAAGTTATAATACAAATGTAATTGTTTATTCTAATTCATTAGAAATTGAGGCAGATCCTACGGCAATAATGGCTGACAGTATAAGTAATTCCACAGTAACGGTAACAATTAAAGATGTAAACGGAAATCTATTTAATACTAATGAGCCGGTAACATTTACGGTAAGCGGGCCCGGTAAATTACCGGGGGATTCTACAATGCATACAGTGAATGCAGTGAACGGTATAGCGACAGAAGTGGTAAAATCAATGATTACGGTAGGAACAATAGAAATAACAGCATCAATTAGCGGAGCTATACCGGTAACAGTAAATATAGCAGCTACCCCATCTTCAGTTGATCCGTCTGTTGCAAAATGGCATTTTGACGAAGGTTCGGAAACTACCGCAAATGACAGTTCCGGAAATAACAATACAGGAATATTAATAAATAATCCGCAATGGGTAGACGGCAAAGAAAATAAAGCATTAGAATTTGACGGATTAAATACATATGTAAATGTAAATGATTCAAATAGTCTGGATGTTACGAACGCATTAAGCATAGAAGCGTGGGTGAAAAGCGATGTAATAACGACCGATGGTGGTCCGACACGCAGAATATTGGATAAAGGAGTGTACGCGTTAGCAGCCAGCGATCAAGCATATTTTAAAATATATATAGGCGGAGTGAGTAAAGGGGTAGGTAAAACATGGACTGCAAGTGATATAGGACAGTGGCGACATGTAGTAGGAACTTATGACAGTGCAGGAGGAACAAATAATTTAAAATTATATCAAGATGGATTATTGGTAGGGCAGACATCCACAACCGGAAACATAGATACAAATAACAGTCCATTGGTGATAGGACGCCAGGGTACATCAGCGAGTGGCAGATTTGACGGGATTATAGACGAAGTGATAATATATAATCGGGCGATTACAGCAGAGGAAGTATTATCTCACTATCAGGGGAGTGTGACACCACCGCCGCCAGAAGATACAACACCACCGAGTGCAGTAAATGATTTAATGGCAGTTAATCCGACTACTAGCTCAATTACACTTTATTGGACTTCCGTCGGTGATGATGGGACAACCGGGATAGCCGCAGGATATGACATAAGATATTCAAATACGCTGATAACCGAAAGTAATTTTGCAAACGGAATTCAAGCATCAAATATACCAACCCCGCAAATAGCAGGCAGCAATGAGTCATTAGTAATCAGCAATTTGACTGTAGATACCACATATTACTTTGCAATAAAAGTTGCCGATGAAGCCGCCAATACATTGGGTTTGTCAAATATAGCAAGTAGGAAAACTTCATCTTTACCAGATTCTTCATTCCCTGCTATGATAGATACTTTAACCTTAAGCAATATAACTTCAATATCAGTAATGTTAAATTGGACAAGTGTTGGCGACGATGGAACAACAGGAGCAGCAACAAGTTATGATCTAAGGTATGCCGATACTTCCATAAATGATGCCAACTGGTCCAATGCAACACCGGTAAATACAGGATTAATTCCGCAAGATTCTGGTTATAATGAAAATTACACCGTAACAGGATTAATTAGCGATACGACATATTATTTTGGGATAAAAGCGATAGATGAGGTGAATAATCAGTCAAATTTATCAAATATAGTAAGCGGAAAGACATTGGTTGTAGGGAATGACCCGCCGGTAATAAGTAATTTAATACAATATGATATAAACGGACAAGAAATAAGTTGGGGTGGCTGGACAAATAGTCAACGAGTTAAGACGGTATTTACTTTAAGTGATCCTAATTCAGAGAATACATTGAAATATAATATTCAATTTTCAACAACATCAAATTATGTTCATAAATATTTGGATGAAGAGTTGCCGATAACAACAAGTCTTACGATAGGTCAAACTACAAACTATATTACTCCGGAATTGCCTGAAGGCAGATGGTATTGGAAAATAAGAGGAAAAGACAGCACCGGGTTATATGGGGAATTTACAAGTGGAAGCGTAGTAGACAGCAAGAACTTAGGGGTGGACATTACTCCACCTGCAAAATCAATAAACAATATAAATATATATGTATCATCAATAATCGTTACGGTAATTGCGAGTGATAATTATTCAGGACTGAATACAACACCATATAAATTAAAATATTCTACATCATCCAACTTTGATGTAGCGTTAACAACAACCACCGATTGGTTCGGCGAGACAACTCGTATGATAACAGGATTAATTTCAAATACCACTTATTATGTACAACTAAAAGCGAGGGATAAAGCTAATAATGAAAGTACTTGGACAATAAGTACTGAGGTTAGAACATCGACAGCATCAAGCTCCGATACAGCTGAACCATCTTCTATATCACAAATCAGTTATTTAAGCATTGCTAAACTATCCGGATTAAAACTACAATTAAGTTGGCTGCTACAATTAAGTAATGACATAAGCAAATACAATATATACATGTCAACCGGAGCAATGGATTATAGCATACCTGCGTATACTGTTAACTATCCAGAAAGTAGTATAACTATAGAAAATCTTACAGCAGGCGAGGAATATAAGTTTGTGGTAAGGGCAGTAGACAAAAGTAATGTAGAAGAACAGAACACTTATGTAATAGCCGGCACAGCGGTAAATAATATATCGGGAACAATGAGTGGGATGGTAATACCAAAAAGCGGAATGAAGATAAGCGGTGAAAAAGTAACATTAGTTGCCGGTAATATAACCGGTGATATGAGTGAAATAAAAGAAATAAGATTTGAATATAAACGGAGTGATGAAGATGAGTGGACAAAGATATCTGCGGCTAATAAAAATCATCCAAATCCCGACATTAACTATCCATATTTCGTCAACTGGGATGTGAGCGAGCTTAGTGAAAGTTATCAGTACAACATAAGAACAGTGATAATAGACAAAAGCAACAAAGAAGACACTTCACCTGGTTACATAACAATAGGTCTGGATAGTAATAATCCTGATATAGAAGAGTCGAGAAATTATAAGCGGGAACGGGTAGAAAATCAGAAAGAGAATATAATATTAGTAGGAGAACCTGATATAAACGGTTTATGCGAAATTAAAATATCGTCAGGAATATTAAATGTGGCAAGTACGATGTTAAAAATAATAATAAATCCGAGTATGTCTTTTGCAATAAGAAATAAGATGGTTTTGAATGATGGAAGCAGTTTGGTACCCATAGGATATATACACAAAATAGACTTGGAAAATGGACAGCAAATATTTAGCAAAGAAATAGAGATATCACTGCCATATAATGATGAAGATAATGATAATATAATAGACGACTATAATGTAAATGTAAATAAAACATCGCTGTATTACTATGACGATAGTCTGGATAAATGGGAAAAGTTTACAAATATTACATTAGACAAAGTGAGAAAGGTTATAACTTGTAAGACTAAACATTTATCATATTATGGACTGTTTATGGTAGTGAATAATAATCTGAATACAGCACATATATATCCGAATCCGTTTAAACCGAGCACAGGTCATACTAAAATATATTTTGCTAATTTGACTAACCATACTAAGATACAAATATTTAACATATCAGGTGACTTGATATATGAAGATGAGAAGGATACATCTGCCGGCGAACTAAATTGGGATGTTAAGAATGCCAAAGGTGAACCAATAGCCAGCGGAGTGTATATGTATATAATAACGAATAATGCAGGACAAATAAAGAAAGGAAAGATTGCTATTATAAGGTGACCCGCCACTGAATCTTTGGCGAGGTTCCGCTCTTTTGGAGCGGAAAAAGGAAAACTGGCAATCATTAGGTGACTGACTCATCGTCATTCCCGCGAATCCGCCAGCTGGTGGAGGGAATCCAAGCCGTCATTCCTGCATGTTGTTAGCAGGAATCCAAAAAAGATTCTGGATACCCGTCCCCACTTTCGTGAGGACAAGTTTTGCACGGGTATGACAGGCAATAGATTATAAGAAATAAATAGGTGTGACCCCATTGATAGAAGTATCACGGTGTTAATTTTAAACTTGACTTTTATTTTATTTTATGTAGAATTATAATAAGTTTAGGAGGACGATATGGCGTTCAAGTGTATTATATGCAATAAAAAGTCAGTTTCAGGAAATAGAGTTAGTCATTCACACAAAGCAAGCAAAAGGAGATTTAAACCTAACCTTCAGAAGATAAAAATATTATTAAACGGTGTAAAAAAGTCAGAATATGTTTGCACAAGATGTATAAAATCCGGTTTTATTGTGAAAGCGGCATAACCCCGCAAGAAAATGTTGCAAAAGTTACTTTAATTCATACTTAGCTTAATAGACATTATATTTCTACATTTTCTAACGGGGTGAATATGTGAAATCAGTAATTGTAATTATTCGGAAATATTTTTTAGTAACCATTCTATTATTAGATCATTCTTCCATTTATTCTAAATCTGTTTATCAAAAACAAATAAATAATCAAGAAATTGAAATTGAAATTGATGCCTACTACTCATCTTTTGATTATTATTTACCGCTAACAAAAACATCCATTCCATATTTTGATGATACAGATGAACTAAAAATATATAAAAAACTAATTATCTCGCCGGTGCCGAGATTTTTTGTTTTTGAAATAAGTACATATCCAATGCCATGTTTTGGTACATTGGTAAAAAAGCATTTATTACATTTTTATGATAATCTGAATATTTCAGATAGTTTTAACATTGTAAAAAGTGTGTCTGCAGGATTTGAAGAACCGTATGCATTATCATTATTTCTTGGTAATGTAATAAGTTTTAAACCCAAGGATACCAAAAATGTCGAAGGAAAGGGATATTTAGGATTGTTAATTAGCGGAGGTAATTATCACATCAAAGATAATGAGTTAATAACCGATAATTGGATAGAAGGTGAAATAAAATTAAAAGGTGATAAAATTATTAATTTTGATAAAATGAGCTGGAGTTTCAGAATCGGAAGCAAATTTCATAATAATAGTTATATCAAAGATGTTATATATTTTTCTTTAAGAAGAGATAGAACCGATTTCAGCGATACAAAATCAATATTTAAAAACAGTAACTTTGAATATACTATAGACATAGAAGCAAAAGAAATTAGTACCATTAGACATTTTTTTCTTGTAGGTAAAAAGTTTCCTTTTAAGAGAAAAAAGATTGTTTTTAGTATAGGTACAGGTTTTGTTTTGGAAAGTAAAGATAAATATACCGGTAAATTAGCGAGGTTAGATAATAAAGAAGATTTTCAAATATTAATCAGACCAAATGTAGAATTTTGAACCCGCCAAAGTGCGATAGCTCTTGGCGGGTAGATGTTTATTAATAACTTACCTAAAAATAAGAAAAATTAATTAAGTATCCGCCAAAAGCTAACGCATTTAGGCGGATTTCAATATCTCATCAATGGATTCTTCAAAAACTTTTATAGATTCTTTTAATGCTTCAGCCGTAATAGTTAAAGGTGGTGCGATTTTTAAACACTCGCCTGCAATACCTACGGGTGCAAACATCAGCAAACCTTTTTGCAAACATTTAAGATTAATTTTTGTAGCAGTATTGCCGTCGGGTTCTTTTGTCCCGGATTTTACAACCTGAATACCGGCAACTAAACCCTTTCCTTGAACACATCCTAAGACATTGGGATATTTTTTTTGTATTCTGTTTAATTCAGGAATTAAAATGTCGCCCATATCGGCAGCCCGCTTAACTAAATGTTCTTTTTCAATAATCTTAAGATTTTCTATAGCTGCAACTACCGGTAATGGCGATGCTGAATGTGTGGAAGTCATAGAACCCGGTGCATATAAATCCATGATATCATTACGTCCAATTACAGCGGAAATTGGTAGTGAAGATGAAATACCTTTGCCACAAGCTATTAAATCAGGTTTTACACCGTAATGCTCATAAGTAAACATTTTACCTGTTCTGCCGAATCCTGCCTGAACTTCATCGAAACACATAACTATATCATATTCTCTGCAGAATGCTTCCATTTTCTTTGCATAGTCAACAGGGAAAAAATCAGGACCAACACCCTGGTATGATTCAGTAATTAAACCTGCAATATCTTTTGGTTCAACTCTTTTTTCTTTTAAAGTTTTTAAGAAAAGGTCAAAAGATGTATTTTCGTTTTTATATCCGTCTGGAAATGGTACCTGAACAAATGTTAAATCGCGGTCAACTATCCATTTTTTCAATTTTTCCATTCCACCGGCTAATTGTGCTCCTAATGTTCTACCATGAAAAGCATTTATAAATGATACAATATATTTTTTATTAGGTCCGTGTTTTTCCAATCCGTATGTTTTAGCGAGTTTAATACAGTTTTCAGTTGCTTCGCTTCCGGTGCTTAATAGGAACACTCTGTAGTTATTAGGATTAGGTGAAATTTCTCTCAACATTTTTGATAAAACTGCTCTTTTCTCATGAACAAAAACGTATGTTGCAAGCAGTCCCGATTCAATTGCATCCATAAGTGCCTTTTTAATTTCCTGTCTGCCATGCCCTGCATTTGTAATCAAGACACCGGAAGACCAGTCAATCCAACGGTTTCCCCATTTATCACTTACAATAAAATCTTCCGCCTTATGCCATATTACAGGCGGTTGTCCCATCATAGAACGCGGTTCAGAACGCTTTAATTCTTCAAATATAGGTAATGATTCCGGAACCGGGATTTTTGTTTTTATTGTGCGATATTTTGTATTTACTTTAGGTACTTCAACCGGTGTTAAATCATACTCTGCCATAAAAATCTCCTTTTTAAAATCAGGGGTTAGCGTATAGGGGTTAGGGGATAGATATAGGTATTTGTTTTACTAATCCCTAATCCCTATTCCCTCTACCCTACCTTTCGCATTTCTACGTGTGGATTTTTGCCATACACAATTTTAACCATTGCACCATCATTGAGAATTGACATTCTTGCTGCTTCGGTAACCAATTCGTTAATGTAGCTATTGTTTGGTGTTGCAATAAGACCTTTTTCATCAATATCTTTAATCATTTTTCTTCTTTTTGTAAGCGATTTTTCCTTGGAAAGTCCAATTGTTTCGTTAGAAATATGATGTATTGTGTTAATAGAAGCTGCTACAGAATCATAACCATAACCAACCGGTTTATAACCATCACCTTCATATGGAACCAATCTGAAGAAATCAGGATTAATGTAATTGTAAATGGAACCGGCACAACCTATCCCATCTTTTATATAGCTGTGGATGACACCTCTGAACTGGTCATCATGGTCAATTAAACCGGTTTTCCCTTTGCCTTCACAGAACATTTTTAAACATTGCTCGTTGCTTCCAGCACCATCATCCGGATAACCGAGTCCGTCAATAACAGAGAGAACAGCTCCATTTTCATATATTACACGACCGTTTGCCCACAAATATCCTTCATTACCGTTTGGAAATTTACCTTTTACACCAGAAACCGAAACCTCAACAGGTTTTAGTCCAGTAATAAAATAAACGAGGTCAACATAATGACAACCTACATAAACAAACGGGTCAGTTTTATCGGTTGTGAACCAATTCTGGAAATTTGAGTGTCTATAATAATATGGTTCAATCATTTTTGCCTCACCCATTGCAAATTTGCCGAAATGTCCTAATGAATAATGTCTTTTGGCAAGTAAAGCTCTGCGGTCAAATCGTTTATGATATTCTACACCGACAAACAGTCCTTTCTCATAAGCGATTTGCTCAATTTCTATAGTATGTTCATATTTTAATACCAATGGCTTTGCACATAGAACGTGTTGATTGTGTTCAAGTGCTTCCATAACTACAGGATAATGCAAATGGTCCGGCATTACTACTATTACTGCTTGATGTGGTTCCATATTTTTTAAGACCTTTTTATATAGGTCAGGGAAACTTTTATCGGGCGATTCCGAAAAAGAAGGATAAGGTGTAAATGTATATCCGGGGAATGCCTTTTTTAAGTCAGGGTTGTCATGCAGGGTTTTCAAAGGTGGAGTGTTAAGTGCACAAATATTTATTTTTCTTACTACATTAGTTCTTTTCAACTGATAAATACAGGGAAGAATCAGGTCGTTTGTAATCATTCCGCCGCCCACAATGGTTACATCAATAGGTTGTTTCATTAATAATTACCTCGCTATAAAATCACGTTCTGTCAAAAATGACATATTATTGAAAAATCTGGTTTTGAACGATATAGCGATATTTAGGCGATAAAAAACTGTTAAAAAATTTCAGCTGTTTGAACAAGTGAGTTCTGAAATTTTAAGTTTTTTGAGCCGTTCATCCCGACATGTCGGGATGAAAATATTGCGTCTAGTGAAAAACCATGATTTTTAATAATATTTTTAACATTACCTAAAATCATAAAAACTTTTTAACTATGATATAAAAAATTATCTTTTTTGTCAAATGCTGACTTTGTTTTAGGTGTAAAAGAGCCTTAATTGTTTCGGACATACTAATACTTCTTTGTCAATATATAATGTTCCGTCATTTTTTGTTTTTATACACCATTTAATTAAAGATATTTCATTGTTTTGAATTTCGATTCCTGTAATACAGCGAGGATGAACGCAGCTGCCCGAATTAAAAAAAAGTGATTCATTAAGTTTAGGAAAAATAGGTCTATGAGTGTGTCCTGCAATTAATATTTGTTTATTAGCTATTGACCATTCAGAAAGTATTTTTTCAATCTTTAAACTTTTTTTATAGTTTTTTGCAGGGCTGGTTGGATCCTTGATACCGAGTGATAACTGCAAATATTTCCAGACATTTCTTACAAAAAATCTACATAAACGCCAGAGTGTATCATTTATTAAATCACCCTGATGTCCATGAACGAGAAAAAGTTTGATATTTGTAGTTATATGCTGTAATACAAGAGATTCATAAACAATAATATTTTCAAATAATGGTTTCAATTGTTTTTCGCGTTCATCAAAATAATGAAAAAGTGTTTTTTTAACTTTTTTCGGATTATGTCGCTCCATATCATGATTACCATAAATGAGATAAAAGCGATTATTTTTATAAAATTCGCTCATAAGCCAGAATATATGGCTGTAACTTTTTCTTATATTTCTGAAATTTCTATTTTCAAAAAGTTCGTCACCATCCCCGAGTTCAATATATGTAAAATCATTATTATAGTAATAATTCAGGGCATGGAAAAATATGTTTTGGTTATCTGCAAAATCATCTGCCCAGTCGTTATCACCGCGATGACAATCGCTAAAAATTATAAATTTTGAAGAATCATCGAAAGCAATCGGTTTTTCTGACGATAGTTTAAAAAGTTCAGTTAAACGTTTATTTGTTGACATAATTATTTAAGTATTTCTTTTGCCCTTTCATAGCCATGATTTATACCGTCCATTATTTTATCATGTTTAAATTCAAGTTCGTCCAAAAAATGTCTTGATGGGTCAATAACTTTACATTCAATATGCCGATATTTATTTTTGAAATATTCATGTTTTTCGCGTAATTCATTTTTAGTTTTCAATGCTTTAATATCGTTTCTCATAATTTCATTTTTCATAATATCGTCAATCGCTCGCAGAACAACATCCCCAATGCTTTTATATACCTTTCTTTCGGCTTGTAAATTTAGAGGCATACACAAAATTGCATAAATAGTATCTGCACCTTCTTCAATTGCTTTTTTTAAGGGGACAATGTCTCTGACGCCGCCATCAACCAACTGTGAATTATTATGTTTCATCGGGGGGAAAATAATCGGGATTGTACAGGATGCAAGAATCTTATCAAGGTCTATATTATTCTTATCCCAATATTGAAGCTGTGTTGATTGCAAATCAACCGTTCCTACAAAAATATCTGTTGTTGAATTTTTCAATTTTTCCTTATCTAAAACTTTTCCAAGAATTTTACGAAGTCCTTTAAATTCTAAAATACCGTTTGATGTCCCGAATAACAGCCCGAGCAATCTGAACAAATTTGTCGAACAAATATCACCCATGCTTTTTATGTTCATCCAGACATCATTCATCAGTTTAAGGTCATGTTGTGCAACAGGCACTGACTGTAAACTACCGGTAGAAATACCGATAACAATATCCGGGATAATCTTTTTTTCGCCCATAAGATAGTTTATTGCCCCTACCTGAAATGCTCCCTTTGCTGCACCGCCACTTAACACAAACGCTGTTTTGCCCATTCATAACCTCCGTTACTTATTTTTTTTACCAATGAAGTATTTTCAATATCCGATAAAATTTCTGTATTTATAATATATGCTTTTATAGGTTCTGATTTTCCCTTTATTTTTAATTCTATTTTATTTTCAATGAAATCTTTTATTGCTTCACAGTAAGTATTTTCACCGATAATAATAGGTTTATTAAGTTCCCGTGTCATTCTTTCCAATCTTGATGCGATGTTGACAGTATCTCCTAATGCCGTATATTCCATTCTTTCTTCGGTCCCGATGTTTCCAAGTACTAACTCGCCGGAGTTAATTCCTATACCAATTTCAAAGTTCCATGTAATATTACTTGAATAACGAAGTTTTTGTGATGATTTATATAAATCTATAGCGCATTTAACAGCATTTTCCTTATGATTTTCATCATATATGGGTACTCCAAATTCTACCATAATTGCATCACCGATAAACTTATCTATAAATCCATTATGAATATTTATTTTTTCAATAGCAAAGGCGAAAAAACTGTTTAATGTTTTAATCAAAATTTTAGGATCCATATTTTCCGACATTTTTGTAAAATCTTTCAAATCAATGAACATCACTGTCGCAAAACGCTTTTCACCGTCAATCGGTATATTTTTTGATAGAATCTTATCAACAACTGCATCCGAAACATATTTACCAAAAACATCTTTCACATATTCTTTTTCCTTTTTTTCAAGAAGTCCTTTGATAAACAAACTATCGAAGTTGTTAGCTATCACATATCCCAAAAATCCGCAAAGTATAAGCATTGACACTTTAATAAGTTCATTTACAATATCATTTGTTGTTCCAAAACCTAACATTAAAAGATTGGTTCTAGAATTATGTTCAAGAAACATAATAGCAATGATAACAGAATATTGAAAACCAGCCAGAATTCCTGTGAAAAAAGAATTAAAAGGGTCATGTCTTCTTATAGAATAAAGAATGATAGGTATATAAACGGCAAAAGAACTTGAAATCATAACTGATAAGATTGAATTATGTGGATCAAATTTGCTGAAGTAAACAGATAAAGATACAAGAGTAATGTCTACTGTTGATGAAATAAATCCTATGAATCTATTATATTTTTTTATACTAAATAGTATAAAAACAAATATGGAATAAGAAAATGCAATGCCGGTAATAGACAAATTAATGTAATCGGAGATATTAAAATGCTTATTTACAAAACCCATGGTAAACACGAGAGCCGCAATTAATAATGCAAGAATAAGCCGAAAATAAGCGATCGCTTTTTCACCTTTAATAACATTAGGATAGATTAAGTCGTGTAATTCAGGAAATTTCTGATAAGATGGATTAGTGAATAGTTTTTTAAACATAGATGAATGCAATGAATGCAGAATCATTATGATACTGTTGGAAAACTTACTTCGTAGCGAGATTTTAAGATTTTGAGCGAAGCAAGGAAGCCGAGCCGAGCATATCATCCGACGGAGATATGTAAGGCGAGGATGACGAAGATGTAGCCAAAATATTGAAATCACAGCAGAAAAGGGGTTTTTCAACAGTATCATTATACACATTTAGACATTTTTTTCAATGAAATTAATTGTATATGTATTTATTGCTTAATTTAAAAATAATATTGAGAACGGATGATAAGAATGTAATAATATGGTATTATAGAAAATTCACTATCTTTGTTTGCGGAGATGTTACTTATATTTTCCAAAGATAAGGTAAGATTCTTAATTTTTGTCCAGGATATTTGTGGGTAAATAAATGCTCCCGAATTGTCAATATTTAACATGCTGCTTATTGATAGGGAAACATAATCAGAAATTTCATTAGAAAATGTACTGAAAATATAATTCCTATTCACATAACCTGGATTTAAAACACTAAGAGTAGTATGCCCATATATAGAATAATTATTTTTAGTAAGATTCTGTAAATTTTCAAATTCATTTTTGTCATATCCAGAACCATTATAAAAATATTCAAGAACCAAAAAACTTTTTTCAGATGTTCTTTTATTCATGTTTAATACAATTTGTGGATAGTAGGTTGATTTGTTTTTAATACCAGTATCTGTAAAATATATTATATCGTTATTTTTTGACTGGGCATATTCAAGTCCGAATATTATTCCTTTTATATCTATTGAATAATAGCTGCCAAAAAGGATATTTTCAGAATTCAAAGGAGTTTTATGATAACTTGAAACCAAACCTATCTCAATTTCATTTATAAATATGTAAAACTGGGAACCGAATTTTGAATAAGATATACTTGAATTATCAGAATAATTAATTGGTGGCAATATTTCAAAATTTAGGTTCATCGGTTTTCCAATTTTAGAAGTAAAATCAAGATTAAATTTTAATCCGTCAATACCTTCAATATATTTTGTCGGATTATATATATCTTTCTGTAAATCAAGATTATTTACAGGATTCCATAAGTAACCTACTCCAAAACCTATTCTTTGTCTACCCATTTTAAATTTTGTTATTTCACTTGCGTCAAAGTTTATATATGCCTGGTCAAAATGAGTTGAAAAATCTTCTGTTTCAGTGTCATATCTTGCCCTTGTATCAATAATTAATGTTTTTTTATCTTTGGATGACAAATTTAATTGTAATTCAGTTAGGTTAGCAAATTTGGATATTGAAAGGATATTTTCAGGATTGACTAAAGTATTTTTGCTTTCATTGTAACTAAAAAGATTTTCTATGTAACCGCTTAAATTAAAGCAATAAGCAAAATTAGCAATATTACATAAAAACATTATAAGAAAAATAGTTCTGAAATACTTCATAAATCAATTCTGTTCTGTTTTTATAATTTTTCCGTCACTTAGAAATATTTTTTTATCAATATATTCCAATAATCTTGGATCATGTGTTGATATGACAAAAGTCGTTTGTAGGGTTTCATTCATATGTTTCATTATTTCTATAATCTTATTTCCCGTTTCCGAATCAAGGTTTGCCGTAGGCTCGTCAGCAAGAATTATTGATGGTTTTGTTACAAGTGCACGTGCTATGGCAACGCGCTGTCTTTGCCCACCTGAAAGTTCATCTGGTTTATGTTTTGCGAATTCCTCAATTTCTACATTTTTTAGCATTTCTATAACCATTTTATTTCTTGTGTTTATATCAACACCCTGTGCTATTAAAGGAAGTTCAACATTTTCAAAAGCGTTTAAAACAGGTATGAGATTGAACGATTGGAAAATAAACCCAATATACTTTCTCCTCAATAAAGTAAGATTATCATCATTAAGATTAGTTGTATTTTGACCGTCTATAAATATCTGTCCCTCTGTGGGGATGTCTATACAACCAATAATATTTAGAAGCGTAGTTTTACCGGAACCAGACGGTCCTATAATACCTATAAATTCCGATTTCTTAATTTCAAGATTGATTCCACGCAGCGCATTTACTTCAGTTTTTCCGAGAGTGTAAACTTTGTGAACATTTTCAACAAGGATATTAGCCATATATTACCTCACAATATTTTGCGGTGAAAAAATATTTTCGTTAATGTTTTTATCAATCATATTTTTAATTATCACCTTTGTTTCATTACCTTGTGTTAGTACATCTTTAATAACCATAACAGACGGTCTTAGTTTACCTCCGAGGTCTTTTATATCAGAATAATCTATTGTTTTTATTAGATTTTCTGATACTGTATAGAGTTCTTGATAAACCGGTAATAACCTTTCTTTTTCAACGTCCATTATAACTTTTGGATATGTTACATTTTTATTAGTTGCTTTTAGTTCCAATCTATATTTTTCATCGGTTGTTTCAATAATTGAACTTTTATAATCGTTATTCATATCATAATCCATCAAATCCCGATTAGAAAAAGAGGTTCCCATAAAGCTGTCTTTACCTGATAATCTGATTGGTCTTGATATTCCTGGTACAAACATCCACATATTATCTTTTACCATCAGTATCCTTTTATTTTTTTCTCTTGCTGGTTCTAAAAATTCAATGAGAGTACCTTTATCCTTTTTAAATTTTACATTTGCAAGAAGTGTTTTAGTTACTTTTTCACTTTTAATGTCAATTATGTTTATATTCATTTCACCTTCATTAAAAGTAAGATTACTGTCTACTGACTTGACAATTTCTTCAGCAGTAATAGCATAACAAGTCTGATTAAATATCAATAAAAGTATAATAGATAAAAAATGTTTCATTTTGCCTCCAATTAAATAGTTCTGAGTGAATCGGTAATAATCATTTTGCTTGCTTTTCTCGCAGGTAACCAACCACCCAAATAGGTTGATAATGTGCCGAGTACAAATACGATAACCAAATCATAATATTCAGACTTACAAATCATTTTAAATATAGGTATTGAAATAACATCACCCATTTTCGAATAATCAATACCAATATAGGTCATATAAAGTGTTGGGATACCGCCAAGGATGATACCGACAATTGAGCCGGCGATACCGATAAATATTGATTCAAAAATGAATAGTTTAAAAACTTCTTGTTGTTTCCATCCTATCGCCCGTAATGTTCCAATTTCACGGATACGTTCAAAAACATTAACATACATAGTACTCATTATCGTTGTTATGCTGATAAAAATTAAAATTGACATAAAAATAATATAGAAAATACCATCACCTTTTTCATTTTCTAACAATGCCTGTCCGTAAAATCTCCATGTTTTAACATCTAAAATATTTTCATAGTTATTTGATAGCATCTTAGAAAATTTTTCGGTATTTCTCTCATCTTTTAAAAGAATAATAATCTTATTAATTACATTATTTGTATCAAAAAGCAAATTTGCATTTTTCAGGTCAATGAAAACAGTGTTTTTATCCAATTCGTAATATCCCGTATCATATATACCAACTACGGGTAGAAGGATTAAATTTGGAGTATTGTAAATGGTTTGTGATTGGATGTAGCAAATATCACCGATTTTAAAATCAAATAATTCAGCCGTTTTTTTGCCGATTAAAATGCCGTCTGATTTATCCAGATAAACACCTTTTTCAATAAAGTCGCTTATAACACTTACATTTTTATCATATTCTGGATCGCACCCCATTACCATAACAACCATTTTTTCCTTGCCGTTTCCTATAAAACCCATATTTATAAATCTGCCGGAAACACCTGATACTGCTGGATTTTTTGAAATATCTGTTATTATCGGGATATAATTCTCAATGATTGTATCTTTAGTGACATAATCCTGAACCTTTTTATCATCAAAACGTTTGGTGTGCATCTGAATATGTCCGGATTTATATTTAATAAATGATTCACGCATCATAGCGATATAGGTACCACGGTAAAAAGAAATGAAAAACAACAGTGCACCTACAGAAAAAGTGATACTGATAATATTCAAATACGTTCTTCTAATATGCCTTTTAAGGTTTTTTATTGAAATGGTAAATATTGTTTTATTATTCATAAATAACCCAAGGCTTCTTTAATCTTTAGTTTTCTCATAATTATTATAGGGTATATCGAAGATAATAAAGGCACTATACAGGATATTATAAGAGGATAAATTAAAATCTTTAAATTGAAACCGGGATAGATTCTGTTACCCGAAAAGAATGACGCAGCCATTTCTCTGGCGCTATCCGAGATAGGAATGCCATGAATTGAAAAATAATATATCAGATAACCACCCATAATAACGCCTAACACTGACCCGATAAAACCCAAAATAAAAAGTTCAGTAATTAGCATATGAGTAACATTATTTTTAGTAAAACCAATTGACCTTAAAGTTCCAATATCACGCATTCTGTCAAAAATGGAAATTAGAATGGTATTCATAATTCCAACTGCAGCAACTACTATGAAAATAATATAAATAATAAGGTTAAATTTATTACCGATATCTATTGCATAAATCAATGAACCAAGCAAATCCTTCCACGACAAATACTCCAAATTATATTTTTGGATTAAATCAATATTAGAATTTTTAAAGGTGTCCGCTTTATTAATATCATTAAAGAATAAAGATATTTCTGTAACTCTATTTTCAAGACCAACTAATTTTTGCATACTTGAAAGGTCTATCAAGCAGATATCCTCATCTTTATCTATATAACCTGTTTTATAAATTCCGATAATTTTTAATTCCACAGCATTAAAAGAACCATAGCTATCAGATGTAAAAAGAATAACCTTGTCGTTTATCTTGCATTTCAAATTAGATGCAGTATAAGAACCAATTAAAATACCTGTATCATTATTGTTTTCAAAGAATCTGCCTTGAACAACTGCCGAATGATAAACTTTATAGGTTGGGAATATTTCCTTTTTATCACTAAATGGTGAAATACCTTGACACATTATATTGGTTGAATTTTCGTTAGAAGAAAGTACTATTCCTGCGGAAATAGAAGGTGAAAGGATGGTTGTATTATCTTTATTTTTAATTTCTTCTATAATTTCTTTGTAATTTACAATTGATAACTCTAAAGGTGAAATTTCTTGTTTTTGATAAAATCCTTTAAAATATATTTTACCGTGTGAAGTATTTTCAACTATATCTTTCATATAATTATCTATAAAACCGGTAGTGAATCCGCCGATTGCAGTTATAACAAAGGCACCAATAAGAATGATAATTATAATTTGTAAACTTCTTCTTTTATACTTGAATAGATTTCTCGTGCCTATTTTAATGTATAGAATTATATTTGAAAGCATAAATAATAGTATATAAAATAAAGTTAAACGAAGCAAGAAAAAAGCAAAAATTATAGGAATATCAATATTGCAAATCTCCAGAAAATAAGTAAAATAATGGGGACGGTTCTATTTAATCACTGTAATCAATTTCAAGGAGATTTGAAATGAAAACATTAACTAAAATTCAGATTGAAAAGTATGCAGATGTTTTAATCTGGGCACTTAAAACCGTAAGAACTAACTTTAAAAAGTATGATACGATTTTGATCAGATGCGATTTGTTTGGATTGGCTCTTGGTGAGGTCTTACATAAAAAACTAATTGAGCAAAAGTATAACGTAATTTTTAGAACACTTTATACTCCGGTGCTGGAAAAAGATTTCTATCAGTACTCGGATGAATATCAAAGAAAATATGTCGCAGCTGGCGAAAAAGAATTTTATGAAAATTTAAATGGGAATATTTATATTAATGCGCCTGCTTCGCTTACTAATTTAAAAGATGTAGATCCAAAGAGAATCGGTGAGGTTGCTATTTCAAGAAAGTTTTTAAGAGATATAACCAAAAAGCGAGAGGAGCAAAATTTATTTGGTTGGACACTTTGCACATTCCCAACTGAACAACTTGCTAAG
>DMMW01000006.1:46009-46146 GCA_003452965.1 Elusimicrobiota bacterium | reverse complement strand
AGTTTCGTAGTTGAAACATTAGGGACCACAGTAATAGCGGGCGATGTTGAAGACAATTTGCTGAAATCAGTTATGTCTGTAGCACAAATTGTAGAAACTTTTGCAGTTTTAAATGTAATAACAAATTGTGTTGTTCC
>DMMW01000006.1:45630-45775 GCA_003452965.1 Elusimicrobiota bacterium | reverse complement strand
ATCTATAGCATTTACTGTCACAGTAAACGCAATACCGGCTGTCTGCGGTTGCACAGTTCCGCTATTTCCGACTCCTGCAGTTTGAACTCTATCAGGTACAAGTAAATTAAGTTTAGTAAATGCGCCTGTAACAACCGTAATTGCA
>DMMW01000006.1:44368-45507 GCA_003452965.1 Elusimicrobiota bacterium | reverse complement strand
GACGTGCCGTCCATATCTTCCGCCCATATTTTCCAATCGCCGGCGGTTAACATTTTTAATGTAAACATTGTAGCACCGCCAATCAAAGGCTGGTCAGAGGGTTCATAAACGTTATCATTAGGGTCGGTTGTATGTATCTTGACTGTTGCTTCAGCATTTGGCTGTCTATTGTAGTAATCATCACAACCGTTTACGGTAACTTCAAAACTTATACCGGCAGTCCTATTAGTAACCGAGCCTGTTTTTCCCGTGCTTGCACATTCAGATTCATCCGGTACAATTACTAATAATTTTGTAGCATTACCCGGTACGGTCGGAATCTCTGAAGATACTCCGGTTTGTTGTCCTGCATCTGTCAAATCATCTGCAGTAATTGTGGTGGTTGAACCAAATATTGAAGATGCAGTTTTCAAAATTATCGTATAATATGTAGTACTGTTTACCAATTGGGCATTTGGAACATCTTCTTCCCAATAATCATCGTATAAATCAGAAGTATAAATATCAATATCATTATATTTATTTTTTACTTTAACATAATTGATATCACATGCATTAATGGTAATTGTAAACGGACTTCCGGCAGTTTGGGTTGTAGGAGTTCCTGTTTTTCCACCTAAAACAGTCGTTTCACCCGGAACCAAGACCTGCAATTTACAATAAGTACTGAGTACTGCATTGTATGCCTCAGTATTTTGTTCACCGACAGGTGCATCAGCGGACGAATTCCATATTGACCAGTTATTATCTTCGTCTCTTAATTTAATAGCAAACCAGTAATATGCACCCAGTTGCAAGTTATATAATGTAGTAGTATGTTCCTGCAACGGTGCAGTATATAATGTGGAAATAGAAATTGTATATGTGGGATTGGGCGGTGAACCATAATTGCCATTTGTAATCTGAGATATTGATGTATATTTTATTTCATATATTCCATTATCTATATTCCCGGCTAAACCATCATTACCCGGTGCAGTCCATCTTAATATTATTTGACCTTCAGCCCATCCTATCAAAGCAGTCAGGTTAGAAATTCCTGCAGGTGGTATGCCGTCATATGTAAATGTACGGGTTGTATAATCTATCTCATAATTACCTGCCATATCCAGTGAACGTGATTCTAAGCGATATTGTAC
>DMMW01000006.1:43733-44077 GCA_003452965.1 Elusimicrobiota bacterium | reverse complement strand
GTTAAAGGCAGATTCGTGTTAAAACTCAACTCACCTGAATTAGGTTTCGTAATATTACTTACTGGCGGATTTGTATCATATATTATTTCATATCCCGTTTTAATATCACCAACCTCTATATTTGCATCGGACAATGCATTGTCAAATGCCCGTGTCTTTATTAAATACTTCTTTCCGCTTATTCTATGTTGACTATCGGTAATATATGTATAACTGCTGATTTGCGTACCGGAAATCACCGCTATTCCTGTATCACTCCAATTGGTTAATATAGACCATTCACTACCAGTATGACTACTTATTTGTATTTGAACTTTGTTTACGCCTCCTGAATTCTGCGCCCC
>DMMW01000006.1:39492-43557 GCA_003452965.1 Elusimicrobiota bacterium | reverse complement strand
ACATTAGCATTTTTTACAACGCTTGTAGGCTCTGTTACATCCCATAAGAATGTTGAAGGTCCTGAACCCGGTAAGTCCTCAGAATTATTTGCAGAGTCCTGTGCACTGGAATAAATATAATATGAAACCCCCGATGTTAATTTATTTTCTAGTAATTCAAATGTCCAAGATGCTACATTGGTTGCATTATTGGGAGTTTCAACATCTTCGGAAAAACCAGGTTCACCATCTTTCAAATACCATTTATAAGGTGCTGAATTTTTCCTGATATAAACTTTAACATTTGCCACTGAACTTTCGTCATCACTGGAAGTTCCTGAAATTGTATCAAAAGTAGAAAAATTACAGCGTGTTGAAAAATTTGCCGGTGACTCAACAGAAGACTGTGGTTTAACATTATCTACAATAAAACTTCTTGTTGAAATATATGTTGTCGAATTACCTGCTTTATCAATTGCTTTTGCTTCTAAAACATAAGAACTGGTGTTATACAACATTGGTTTTGTTGACTTCCACACAGTCCAATCGCTATTTACTGCTATTGCATCATACCAAGCCATCTCAGAATTTGATGAATCTATAGCATAATTATTTGATGACCCATCCCAATAACTATTACCATACTGACTTTTGATTCTTATTTGAACTTTTAAAATTCCACCCGGTGAAGCAAAATCAGGAGAAGGACCTGTGGGATAATCAAGTGCGGTTCCTGAAATACTGGTCAAATTATCTGAATTAACAAAACCTGTATCTGGTGAAGTTATTGTTACTGTGGGCATGCTGATATCATATGTAAATTCATGAGAAGTTAAGGGATTTTGTTCATTCATCAATGTATCTTTGGCTTTAACTTCTATTTTATATTTTACGCCATTTTGCCAATTAGAATACATGTATTGCCATGTTGCGGAATCTTGTACTATTGTCCAATTCTGCTGAGTTATCCAGTCGCCTGATGTATAAGATGATATTCTAATGCTTACATTTTCTAAGCCAGTATTATCATTTGCAGTCCCGCTGATTGTTAATAATGATTTTACAAATGGTGTATCGGGACATGTGATGCCAGATGTGGGAAGTGTGGTATCCGGATTTAAAGTAGTAGTACTAGCTGATAGATTAACAGAAGCTTCGTTAGAAGAATTCCATACCGACCAGTTATAACTTTCGTCCCTTACTTTGATAGCAAACCAATAAATTGTTTCAGATTGCAGATTATATAATGTAGTAGTGTGTTCCAATAAAGGTTGAGAATAATATGTTGAAATATTTATTGTGTATGTGGGATTTGGCGGTGAACCATAATTAGTACTTGTGATTTGTGATATTGAAGTAAATTTTATTTCGTATTGACCGTTGATAGTACCGGAATCTCCATCATCACCGGGAGCGGTCCATTTTAGAACAATCTCTCCCTGATTGGCACCTGTTAACGCCGTTAAATCGGAAATTCCAGCCGGTAGAATATCATCTGAATAAAGTTCAAACTTAATAGTTCGGAAATCATAATTTGAGCTACCATTCAAGGATGTACCTGTTACATAAACATTGTTAGTACTATCTATAAATACGCCAAAGCTAGAATCTTCAAATCCACTATTATATATAGCAGAAGACTGAAAAATAAGATTATTATTGTATTTTGCAGTTACATAATCATAATTTGAACTATTCCATTTCTCACCAGTAACATATATATTGCCTGATACATCTTTAGTAACAGCACTTCCAGGGGATTCAGCTCCATAAAAAACAGTGGAAGATTGAAATACAAGATTATTATTATATTTTATTAAAAAACTATTATCCGAATAAGCGGTAATATAAACATTACCAGAATTGTCAGTTATAATATTATTTTTTCCATATAAGTCCGAACCTATAAATACATTAGATGATTGATAGACTAAATTGTTATTGTATTTTAATACCACCCAATCACCCGGAGCAAAATCTATTTGTCCAGTTACAAAAACATTACCAGAATTGTCTATCGCTATACCATGCCCATACTCACCAACATCGCTATCAAATACTGCTGATGATAGATAAACCAAATTATTATTATATTTTAAAGTTAAAAAATCTAAACTCGAACCATTATTTGAAGTACCAGTTACAAAAACGTTACCAGAATTGTCTACTGCAACATCTTCACTCCAATCATTATTACCACCGTTAAATACCCCAGAGGACTGAAATACTAAGTTATTATTATATTTTAATATAATAAAATCACTATCTACACCTGTGTTTATTATACCTGTAATAAATACATTCCCAGCATAGTCTATTGCTATCGATGATTTTAGAGCTAAAGAATCACTATCATTATAAATCCCACCACCCAAGGTTGCAGATGATATCATATTTCCTGATGCATTATATTTTATTGTAAAAAAATCAAAATTTGTAGAGTTGTTGAATTGTGTACCAGTAACAAATATATAAGGACTGCTACCCGTAAATGTATCTACAACTATATCATATCCAAAATCATTAAAATCTGCGCCATAAACAGCACCATTAATCTGAGAAAAATTACCGCTGAAAATACCACTAATTGTATTATTAATCTTATGCTTAGATAACCACATATTGGTGGCACCTACAGCTTCAAGAGAAGTTCCTGCCATATATACGTTATTTGTATTTGTATCAAATACGATATCAAAACCGCCATCAGTGCTATTATTAGAACCGTTAATAGTCATGCTTGAAATCAAATTTAAATCTGAATCATATTCTCCTAAGAAAATATCCTGATTAGCCGTATTAGTTAAACCCGTTACATAAACATTTCCATTTGCATCTACGGTTATTCCTTGCCCTTGGTACATATTAGCACCATCACCGATAGTGAAACTATATTGTGGAACAAGTAAAGAATTATATTTTGCAATCCATATTTTAGAATTACTGCCTTCATAAACATAACCCGTGACATAAACATTATCACCGTAAGTTGTTATGCTTCTGCCTACATCCTCATTGTTCCCTGAACCGTTAACCGTAGTGCTTGATTGTAAAACCAACTCAGAACTATATTTTGCTATCCAAATATCTAAAGTGGCGTTTTGAAAAACTTTACCGGTAGTATACACATTGTTATTAGTATCAACCGCAATACCGAATCCTTCATCAGCACCATTTCCTACTCCGTTAATAGTAATACTTGATATAAAAGCAAGAGAAGAATTGAATTTCATTATTCGTATATTGGTACCGTTGGTTTCATATATTGAACCGATAACATAGACAGAATTATCTGTTCCGATTGCCACATTATAGCATTCATCAGTACTATTGCCTGAACCGTTATAGGTGGAACTTGCCTGTAATACAAGCGAAGAATTATATTTGGCTACCCACATGTTAAATGTACTATTTTCATATACCTGCCCTGTTGCATAAACATCTCCACTTCTTGGACTAACTGCAATACCCCAACCGGTATCTGCATTATTTCCTGCTCCATTTACATTGATACTTGACTGGAAAACAAGCGATGAATTAAATTTAGCAATTACAATATTTTGCGTAGTTAAGAAATAGGAACCGTTAATGTAAACATCACCGCTGGTAGGATTTACAGCTATACCTTTGCAATTATCGCTACCTGAAATATTGAATGTTGTGCTTGAATAATTAAATATTGATGCATAAGAGTGTGATATTGTTAATAAAAATATCAACAAAAAAAATGCAAAACCACGACAAAGGATTCGCATCGTACCAAGCCTATTTTTAATAATATTTGGTCCCGGATTTTTATATTTCATATAGAGGATTTTGTCCCTTATTATATTCCTTATCAACCCACTATATTTATGGAGAATTTTCAGCTATTTGTCAATGTGATTTTTGTCACATTTAATATAGTCTATTTGAGGTATGAAAAAAGATAAACCATGCTGCTTACTTCACGCCATAGTTTAGCGAGGAAACCTCGCTACTACAAACCGCGCATAAATCCCAACTTCTTTATCTTTTGGCTGTCGGGATAACGTGCTCATTCGGTGCAGTAGGTACGACCTCCGACTTTTGACTCCTTGCATAAAC
>DMMW01000006.1:39165-39285 GCA_003452965.1 Elusimicrobiota bacterium | reverse complement strand
TTGCATAAACATCTTAAAAATCTCTCGCTTCGCGTCGACATTTTTAAGATATGCTTCGGAGTAACATGCTCGGTCGTTCCAGTAGGTACGACCTCCAACTTTTGACTCCTTGCATAAACA
>DMMW01000006.1:36964-38901 GCA_003452965.1 Elusimicrobiota bacterium | reverse complement strand
AAGGCTTTTTCCCATGCATTTTTAGCATCGGTTCTCTTACCAAGTGCATAGTAAACCGAACCAAGCCGTTTCCAAGCCATAACATTATCAGGTTCAATCTGCAAAACCAATTCACATTCAATAAGTGCATGCTCGTATTTACCGTCATAAATATCATCAAGTATAACCGCTAATTTTTGTTCCAACACATTTTTCCCTTTTTCAGGCACTTCAAGACGGGAAATAGTATTGAATTCTCTATCCATAAACAGATATACTTTTTCTGTAAGTTTATTGTTTGGGTCCAACTGCCATGCATAACGACTTGCTAAAACCGGCACCCGCTCATCATTGAAACCCACTACATAACCAATTATACTTCTCCTTAAAATATTATATATTTTTCCATTTTCAATAAGGGAACTAACTATCGTTGCTATTATAGTTTCAAGTCGTAAAGCAATTTTAGAAAAATTCTTATTTAACGGGTCAATATCAAGAAGTTCTTTTATTTTTTCATATGCAACAGGATAATTGCCTTTACCAAGATTAATATGAAACTCATTTAATAAAGGATTCACCTTATCTTTCATTTTTCCCCTTGCCATTTCAATTAATTTAGGCGGATTCTTTTGGTTCGAATCGTATTTCAATATTTCTTCCCATATAGATATCGCTTTTTTATAATCCTTTTTATAAAATGCGTTCATAGCATCCTGATACATATTTGTAATATCCTGGGAATAAAGACAAGATAAAAGTAAAAAGTTAAAAGTTAAAATAAAAATTATAACATTTTTACTTTTTTTCACGATAGAAGTAAATATTTTTATTAATTCGTTTGTTTCAATTATTAGTTCTTTCGTTTGTTCAGTATTTAAAATATTAGAATTTGATAATAATTTTAGCCAATATCTATTTTCATTTGATTCTTTACGGGAAATGTTTATACTATGAGTAAAACCTTTTTTTGTTAAACCAACATATGCCTCTTCAACATTAGTACCAATAGAAGTACCAGAACGAAGTATTTGTCTTCCCAATATTTTAGATACTTGATTATTTGGCATATTTTGTATTAATTTAATTATTTCCAATGAAAATTCATATGTTCTTTCTCTTAATTCTTGCATAGTTTTCAAATTTTAACTTTAAATTTTAACTTTAAATTTTAACTTGCCTCTATGTTTTTCTTATTATATTTATTTCTATTCTTCTATTTTTAGCTCTATTATTCTCTGTGTCATTCGGCGATATAGGTCTATATTCGCCATAGCCAAATGTTGAAAATCTTGATGGCGACATTTTCTCGGAACTTATAAAATAATTTATGACGCTAAATGCTCTGGATGCTGATAATTCAAAATTCGAACGAAACCGTTTGCTTATCATAGGTACATTATCTGTATGTCCTTCTACTATAACGGGATTGTCCATAGTATTAATTAATTGTGCGATTTCTTTCAATGCTGGAATGGCTTCTTCTTTTAAATCTGATGAACCTGAATCAAATAAAATAGGATTAGACAAGGATATTTTAACTCTCTGCGCATTAGTTTCAACTTTTGCAAATTCAGAAAGATTTTTTTCTTTAATAAACTTTTCCAATTGTGATGCTGCATTAGTTTCTCTTTCTTTTTTTTCTAATATATTTATTTCCTTACCTGTAGCAACATTTTTCTGAAGCATTGTTATGGTTTTTTCATAATTTGACGTTATTCCTGAATATGCATAACCGAATAAAGATAGAAAGAAAATCATAAGAATCGTCATTAAATCAGCAAATGAAACCATCCATAAGTGTTGGGTCATACCATCAGCGTCTGATTCATAAATAATTTCTTCTTTTTCCGATTCCTTTTCTTCTTTATGGAATTCTAAAAAATATTTATCTTCTTCAGATAAAAAATCTTCTTCAAACTCACTGTTATATATATCAGTTTCTAAATCAGCCATTT
>DMMW01000006.1:30743-36776 GCA_003452965.1 Elusimicrobiota bacterium | reverse complement strand
TATCTTACTACATTTATCTCAATACGTCGATTTTGCATTCTGCTTTCTTCAGTATCATTATCAGTAACCGGCCGAAATTCACCATAACCGGCAGCTATAAATCGCTCTGGACTTATTCCTGTTTTTGTTAGAAAATCAATAACACTATACGCTCTTGCCACTGAAAGTTCCCAATTTGATAAATATAATCCTCCGCTTATAGGTATATTATCAGTATGACCTTCTACAATTACAGAGTTTGGTAATGGCCTGATTGCTTTAGCGACTTCCCTCAAAGATATCATCGCTTCTTCCTTTAGCGAAGCACTACCTGGAGAAAATAATATAGGTGTTTTTAAAGTTATTTTTACATATTTTTCGCTTATTTCAACCTGAGTAAATTCTTGAAGTCCTTTATCTTTTACCAAATTGTTTATTCTTGCGGCAGTTTCTTCTTCTTCAATCTTTTTTACGGCTTTTTCAGCATTTATCAGTGTTTTGTCTACTTGTTTACCTTTAAATCTGTCAGAAAGTGTTTGAGTCATTGATTTTCTTACATCATCAGGTTGTCGTGTAAATCCGTACAATACAAGAAAAAACAACATAAGATTAGTCATCAAATCAGATAATACTGCTAACCAAATGGGATTTTCTTGAGTTCTTCGGTCACTTCTACGTTCACGATATTCAGCCATAAAATTTAACTGCAAGTTAAAAGTAAAAAGTTTAAAGTTAAAATTATAATCAAAGAGGCACGGCATTTTTTTACAATTGATGTGAATATTTTTATTAGTTCTTCTATCCCAACCAATAGATTTTTTACTTGTTCCTTATCAGCAATATTAGAATTAAGTAATAGTTTTAACCAATATCTAGTTTCATTTGATTCTTTACGAGAGATGTTAATAATATAAGAAAACTCTTTTCTTGTTAAACCTGAATATGCTTCTTCAACATTAGCACCAATTGAAGTACCTGAGCGAAGTATTTGTCCTCCCAATATTTTAGATACTTGATTATTTGGCATATTTTGTATTAATTTAATTATTTCCAATGAAAATTCATATGTTCTTTCTCTTAATTCTTGCATAGTATTTTAATTTTAACTTTTAATTTTAACTTGCCTCTTAGTTTTTGTTTTTTATTTTAATTTATACTTTTAATTTTAACTTGCCTCTATGTTTTTGCTTTTTATTTTTATTTTAACTTTTAATTTTAACTTGCCTCTATGTTTTTGCTTTTTATTTTAATTTTAACTTTTAATTTTAACTTGCCTTTTTAAATTCTTTTTTACGTTTCTTGAATGATATAAAGGCTTCCAATTTTTTTTCAACTACAACAGGAACATCCCCTTTTTGTATAGAAATAACACCTTTTGTAATTATTTCTTTAAGGAGAATTTCTTCATCACTGTGAGATGTAAGTTTTCCAGCAATAGGTAAGAATAAGAAATTCGCTGAAAAAATACCATAGAATGACGCAGTCATAGCGATAGCCATTGAGGCACCTAAACTTTGAGGATCGGTTAGATTACGAAGCACTTGAACAACTCCCACAAGTGTTCCTAATAAACCAAAAATAGGTGCATAAGTACCCATTGAACGGAATACATTTGCAAGCTGTTGATGCCTTCTTCTTATAGAATATATTTCTTTTTCAAGTTTTTCTCTTACAATATCTATTTCTAAGCCGTCAATTACCATCTGGAGTCCATCAATCAAAAACGGTGTTTCAATGCTGGACATATCATTTTGAAGCGATTCCATCCCGTTTTGTTTAGCATTCTCGGATAATAAAATTATTTGTTTTACCAATTTCTCTTTATTAACACGTCTTGGTGGAAAGAATATAATTTTAAGGGCAATCGGCAGTTGTTTTATTATCCGCCAAGGATATGTTATCATTGCAGCGCCGAATGTTCCTCCAAAAATCAACACTAGCGCTTCTACATTAAAAAGCATGTATATCATGTTGCCACGCCACATTACAAAAAGTATGGCTCCTGAGCCTGTAATAATTCCTAAAATAGTCATCAAATCCATAATATTCTCCCATAAACTAGTCACAGCAAACATCTTTTATAACTTTGTGCTGTGCACCGTTACTGTGTACTGTATCCTGCTTGTCCGCCGATGTTTCAGTGGCGGATATTCTGTATCCTTCTTTTATATAATTCCCCTGTCTCTCATTCTGCGAATAATATCTGTAAGCCGTTTTTTTTCTATTTCTAAACGTTGTGCAGTAAGCGGTTTGCCGAGGTCCATTTCCTGCTTTATTCTAATAGATGCGCCTGCCGGCAATACTGAAAGTACTTTTTGCTGCTTATCATTTGAGAAATTTTTTAATATCTGTCCGAATGTAAATGTGCCGATTTGTTTTATGATTAGTTGTAGTCCAGCCAAATCAAGTGTTGCAAGAATATCTAAATGAACTATTGATTTTTGAATCTTAGTTGCGAGTTGAGGGTCAAGAGTGTTCAATTCATTTAAAATTTCAATCTGAGTTTTTTCATCTGAAGTGTCTATTATTTTTGATATTTTGTCTGTGCCTCCAACTAAAAAATCTATCCTTGATTTTAGTTGTGACTCATACTTTTCAATATCTGTCGCATTAAATTCTACTACTTTTGAAAGTGTTGATATAATTTCTCTTTTTCTATCTTGAGGAATTTCTTTTAATATTTGGGAAGATAATTCCGGACTTAAATAATTAATTACCGTAGCTATGTTTTTTGAAGGTTCATTTTGTATCAAAAATATTAATTCTTTTAAATTTGAACTATTAACAAATGAAAATAAAGGTTCTTTACCTGATGCTGTCTTTTCAATTCTCGAAGCGGTTGGCATGCTTATTTCTGCCGGCAAACTGACATTGGAAGAAAATCCCGCTGACTGCTCCGAAGATCTTTCCTTTAATGCTGCTGCAGATGTCGACGCCGCAGACACTAAATCTTTTGCAAACCTTTGAAATGGTCCGAATAAAAAGGATGATATTGCAACAGAAAGCAATAAAGCTGCAAGTACTGAAAATATCCAATAAATGTTCGGAGGGTAAAGCAAAGAATTCCATGAAAATAAATTTTTCTGGAAACGCATTTGCTGAACATCTAATATATCGCCTCTTTGATAATCTATTCCAAGCAAGCCCGATGCTACTTTTTTTACTATTTCCATAACTCCCGCCGATATAGATTTATCCAGTATTATAGTTACTGAAAGTTTTTTTATCATTGTACGAGTATCCTCCCCAAGGGCGGACATCATAACAGATTCAACTTTTTTCTCTGCAAGAGATTCCTTAAGCGGTACCCCGGGTAGGATTATATCATCTTCCTTTTTTTTTGTCGGCGTTTCTTTTTTTTCATTAATTAATTCAACATTAACAATTGTAATTATTTTTTCCGTGCCGGTAATTTCAGTAAGAACCCTTTTTAATCTGCTTTCAAGATTTGTTTCAATCGCAATTTTTGTTTCAATAGATGACTTGGATTCCTTCTGTGCAAAAACCATACTAACAAAAAAAGTAAATAAAATAACAAATAATCCTATCATCCTTACTCGCATGCTTTTAACTTTAATTTGCATTTTTCCCCCTTAATACTTTAACGTAATGTCAAAAATGACATATTATTGAAAAATTTGGTTTTGAACGATATAGATGTTTTTAGCTTAAAAAATTGTTAAGAAATTGCTATGTTTGACGAGCGTAGCGAGGAGTTTAGCAATTTTACCTGCCCGCCGTAATGCTTTAAATAGCAAATGCCCATTTGAACGACAAATTTGGGGCATGCAGGCGGGAATTTTTTATGCGTTAAACTGATCTAAGAAATCAGCATCGTCTACCCGTTAGTAATGTAGTTTATGTTAGTTATAGAAATATTAAGTTGAGAAAACATTATTGTCAACATTACTTTACGGGGTCTAGTGAAAAACCACGATTTTTCATAATATTTTTGACATTACCTACTTTAAAAACTCATTGACAGCCTTATATTTCCCGATTCGTCTTTATATGTGTCTGTTGCGTTCATATCATTTATGTATTCGGTATGCGTAAATCCTATTGTCGCCGAAAGGTTATCTTTTATATTATAACTTATTTCAGCGGTTCCAGTAATATTTTCATTATCCGTAGATTGTAACGGATAATCATGGCTTTTTGTGTATGAACCCCATATCGCAGATGAAAGTTTATTCTCTATAATATTTGCAAAATTAACGTTCATTGAATAAGAATTTGAGTTTGTAACAGTTGATGATATTAGATTATATACTTTAGATAATGTAGAACCTGCAGATATTGAAATATTTTTTCCCAAACGTGTTGAAATATTAAGATTTCCGGAATCCGTTTTTAGATCTTCTGAAATTTTTGTTTTATCGGTAAACTTTGAATTTTGATACGAAATACTTAATGTTGTTTGACCTATTGATTGAGAAATACTCGCTGATGGAGTTACTGTTTGATTGTTAAGTGATGTATCAGGGTCTCCTATGGCGCTATTGATTGAGTAACCAAATGTAAGCATTGGTATCGTTGGTCTTTGTATAGACAAAGAAGAACTAATCAAATTTTGATTTGTCGTTGTTTTATTAGAATCTTCTACAAGATTGTCGTGCGAAATATTATAATAAGCGGAAATACCAACCCAGTCAGGTATAGAATAACTAGTGGAAACTTCATACATTTCTTTGTCATTTGTTGAAGAAGGGGCGCCCAGCGACCTGAAATCAGGTTCAATCCGTGAATAACTTCCGATAAATGAAGTATTGCTGATATTTGTAAGTGAAAGCGTTGCCTTTAATCCGTTATCTTTAACTGAACCTGACGAAATATCTTCCCAATAATCAGATTGAGCATATTCACCCTTAATACCGACATAATCAGTCAACTCAAAATAACCGGTTCCGCCAATCACATTATTCTTAATAGGCAGCAATGAAGGTCCTTTAACATTAATTGATCCTTTATCGTCTATACTTTGTATATATGTAACGGCAAAATAGGCATTTAAAATATCCAAACCTTGCTTAATTTCACCACCATATAAATATCTCTCAAAAGTACCGTTTATAGTTTCCGTACCTTCAACTTTTTTTGATGATTCCGCTCCGACTACCGAAGCACCAAACCTTTCTTTAATTGCGGAAATATTTAATCCTCGGACACCTGCACCGTAAAGAACCAATGAATTGTACGAAGGCTGGATATCTCCGAAGGCGATTTGTGCTGTTTTTCCATAAAAATTAAAAAGAAAATTATCTAAATCAAAATTATCCTCTTTATTGTAAAGAGCATAAAGATTAAGTGATACCGGGGCGTCGTATGTCTTGCCGACTAAATTAATATTAAAAGAACCCGTATAATCTTGCGAAGATTCGTAAATTTCGTATGTTTTAATGGATTGTTTATATGAAAGTATTGTATTGCCACCCAATGATACTTTTGACGGTTTTGATATTATAGTCGCTTTTGACAACGGAACAACTGTAAAATTTTGAAATTCACTTAAAAACACTTTTTGATTATTTACTGTTATTGATGCTTTGTAGAAATAATCGCCGTCAAAAGAAGTCGGTATGTTGAAAGGTATGTAAATTAATGTCGTTTCACTGCTTACTATATCACTTTTACCGGTTATTTTGTCGGTTTTTATAATATAGTTTTTATTTGCATCGTATATTTCCACTTCAAAAAAATATTGACTATTTTTCCATATTTCTGCTCCCGTATTTAACGCTATAATTTGGAAAAGTATTTTATCACCTGCAGTTGCAGGATCCGGGGCTGCTAACAACAACTGAATATTGCCTGAAGGAGCAGCAAAAAGATGTTTTACACAAACAACAAAAACCAGCAATATTATAGACGAATTGCGCAACATTTTCATATTCAATTAAGTATAAATAAAAAATGCCTTATTGTCAAGGCAAAATTTATCATTTTGAAACAAAGTTTTTACAGTATAAAATGCATTTTTTTAAGCTAATTTAGTTTTTGATTCAGATATTTAGCGGTATGTGATTTTTGACACTTTAGAATTCCTTTTAATTG